>WFQV01000165.1 GCA_015486905.1 Melioribacteraceae bacterium
ATATCTTACCCTAAATTATTTACAACTCTTTACGATAATGGAAACGAAATATTATTGGTAAGATGTGTTTAGAGACAGTAAAAATATTGCAGAATTAAGAAAAAATGAGCTTGAACTAATTAAGGGAATCGTTTCGGCTTCCGAATTTCCTGCTTATTTAAAAGATTATGACCAAAAATTTATTTTCTGTAACGAACAATTCAGCGATAAAATTTTCGGGTTAACCAAAGAAGAAATAATCGGTAAGACGAATAAAGATTTGTTAGCCCTTGTCAGCTCCGAAGTCTCCGGATTTGAAAGTCAAACGGAAAAGGAATTCCTCGATTCCGAAAGGAGCACCGTTATTACTCGAGAAATATTAACGGCAGACGGAAATATTCACAATTTTGTAGAAATTAAATTCCATCTGATTAACCAAAAGGGAAAAATGGGAATATTCGGATTAATGATTGATTTAGATTCCTCTCTGTTAAAATCAAACAAAATAGAAGAAAACATTTTATTAAAGACATTTTTAGACTATATCCCTGACGAAATATTTTTTAAAGACAAAGAAAAGAGATACTTAAAGATAAATAATTCAATGGCTTCTCACTTAGGGTTGAACAATCCGAACGAGGCAGTAGGGAAAAGGGCTTCCGATTTTTTCCCTCCGGAAACAGCTGAAAAAATAGATAATGAGGATGATTTAATTTTAAAAACGGGCAAGTTTTACGTTAGAGAGCAAAAGAGAATGGAGGCAAACGGCGGAGCAATAAAATGGCTGCAATTTACCAAAGGTCCTTTGCCTGACGAAGATGGCAATTTCATCGGCATCTTCGGTCTGGCTAAAGATATTACTTATTTGAAAGTAATGGAAGAAAAGGACAAATTTTTAATTCAACTTCAAAATATTATTGCTTCCATTGCTACGTCATTTGTTAAATTTGGCTACCCGAACTTCGAAAAAGGGCTGAATTTTGCTCTGTATAAATTTTCCAGATTCCTGAATGCCGATTATGCTTCCTTCTTCTTGACAAGCATGGACAATTTGTTAGTTGAAAGGTACAATTGGAAATCAAATAAATTTAGTAAGGAAAAAAAGACGATAAAACAAAATGCCGAAAAGTTTTACAACTTTATTCGGGAGCAAGAAATACAATCTCCGGTCTTGATAGAAAACAGAAAAATATTTCCTCAAGAAAAAAAAGTTAAACCAAAGTATTCGGCTTTATTTAGAAAGAAAAATGCTTTAATTATTCCTATTAAAGTCGATTTGGAATTTTACGGAGTAGTGATTTTTTCCGGAATTAAAGTTGAAGCAAACCTCTTAAAAGAAAATTTCTCGTTTATTAACATTTTTAGCGAAGCATTAAATAATGTGACCGAAAATTATGAGATGGAAAAAAATAGAGAAGCAATGGAAGCGGAATTGCAAAAGCTACTGAGAGCTGTCGAGCAAAGCGCTAATTTGATTGCAATTACAGATAAAAATTTTAGAATAGAATACGCTAACCCCAAGCTGTTGGAGTTAACCGGTTTTAACTTCGGGGATTTGGAAGGGGAGAAAATAAACATTATTTGGCCCGATGAGGCAAACAAAATAAAATTCGATGAAATTGTTAATTCAATTTTAATTGACGATGAATGGTGCGGAGTATTAAAGTGCATTAATAAAAACGGAGAAGAAATTTGGACAAATGTTACTTTTTCAACAATTAGAAATAATAACGGAAATTTGACAAATTATCTTTCGGTAATTGAAGACATAACACAAAGAATGCAAATGGAGAATCAGCTCGCTATTTCGCAGAAGTTGGAATCTATCGGTCAACTTGCAGCTGGAATTGCACACGAAATTAACACACCGATGCAGTATATTGGAGATAATAATCTTTTTATTAAAGAAGCAACAAACGATTTGTTGAACTACGCCGGTGAATTGGAAAATTTACTAATTACCGAACAGCCTCATATGAAAAAAAAGATAGATGAATTGAAGAGCAAAATAGACTTCGATTTTATTAGTTCAGAACTCCCTTTGGCAGTTAGACAATCGGAAACGGGAATATCTAAGGTTGACAAAATTGTTAAAGCAATGAAGAACTTTGCTCACCCGGGCTTAAAGGTAAAATCCAAAGGTGATATTAATAAAGGTATTGCCGATTCCATTACCATTTCAAAAAACGAATGGAAATATTGTGCGGAATTAGAATTTGAACCGGAGGAAGATTTACCCCCTGTTTATTGTCAGATGGACGAAATAAATCAAGTTATTTTAAATATGATTGTAAATGCCGCGCACGCCATCCAAGAGAAATTTGGGAATAGACCAGAAATAAAAGGCAAAATAAAAATCAGAACTTTTACCCAAGATGATTTTGCCGTCATTGAAATTGAAGATAACGGCTGCGGAATTCCCGAAAAAAATATTCCGAAGATTTACGACCCGTTTTTTACAACTAAGGAAGTCGGTAAGGGGAGCGGACAAGGTTTGGCAATTGCAAGAAATATTATTGTAAATAAACATAATGGCATAATTAATGTTGAATCGAGAGTTGGAATGGGAACAAAGTTTATTATCAAATTACCTTTTGAAGAAACGGAGGTTTAATGGAAAAAATTCTTTTTGTTGATGACGATGTTAATGTTTTGGCCGGGTTAAAAAGATTATTGTACCCTTTAAAGAAAAATTGGGAAATGTTCTTCTTTGAGGATGCTCTTTCTGCTTTGGAATTTTTAAACAATAATACCGTTGACGTTGTTATTACGGATTTATTGCTCCCTCATTTGGACGGCGTGCATTTTTTGGATATGATTTCGAAAAAATTTCCAAATACTATTCGAATAGTTCTTTCCGGCTACAGCGACGAGAAGACTATTTTTCAAATAGTGAAAACCGCTCATCAGTTTATTCACAAACCGGTCGGAAGGGAGGAATTAGTAAGCAGAGTTGAAAAATCCCTTAAACTTAAAGAAGTAATTGCCGGCGAAAAGCTCTCGGGCATTATTGCTATGCTTGAGGACTTACCAACTTTGCCGGAAAACTATTTGAAATTGGAAAAAGAGTTGCAATCCAAAGATATTTCGCTTGCGAGAATAAGTAAAATAATTCAGAACGATCCGACAATGACGGGCGAAATTTTACGCCTGGTTAATTCCGCCTTTTTTAGTTTTACTAACGAAATAAGTGATATTCAACAAGCAATTAGCATTCTGGGAATGAATAAAATCAAATCTTTAGTCCTTTATTATGAAATTTTTAAGAAAAACAAGAAATTGAAATCAAAACTTATTGACCTCAAAAAACTATGGGAACACAGTATTGAAGTAGCAAGATTAAGTCTAAAAGTATTTAAAGAAATATCCCCGAATCAACGGGATAGGGACTCGGCTTACGTTGCCGGATTATTACACGATATTGGTTACTTAACAATTTCCAACATTGGAAATTACGATGAAATAATAATGCCGTTAATGAAAAACGGATTAACTCAATATGCTGCCGAATATGAAGCTTTCGGGGTTTCACATGCCGAAGTGGGGGCTTTTGTATTAAGCGTGTGGAATTTGCCCGAACCGATTATTAAAGCTGTCGCCGAACATCACATGAATAGCGAGAGAGAGAACCTTTCACACTTAAGCAAAATAATTTCCTTATCCAATTGCAGATTGCAAGAACCCGAGAAATTTAGGGAAAGATGGAATTTCTATTTAACCGAGGAACAGTTTGAAAAAATCGAGAAATTTGTAAATGAAGTAAATTTAAAAGAAACAAAAGTGAGTTAAAAATGAAAAAGTTTAAAATCTTATTAGTCGATGATGATGAAAATATTCTCTACGGTTACAGAAGAAATTTAAGGCGTGACTTTGAAGTTTTAATAGCTCAAAGTTCTGTTGCGGCATTAAAATATTTAAACAGTGAAAGCGATATCGCCGTAATCATTTCGGATTACAATATGCCGGAAATGAAAGGCACCGAGTTAATGCAAATAGCCAAAAGACTTTCACCCGACACGGTAAGAATTCTTTTAACCGGATTTGCAAATTTAGATATTGCCGTTGGTGCTGTTAACGAGGGAAGCATATTTAAATTTTTAACAAAGCCTTGCCCTTACAATACATTGGAAGAGGCTATTTTACAATCGGTAGAATATTATCGAGCTATTACTTCCGAGAAAGAGATATTGGAAAAGACCTTAAAAGGAATCATTAGTATCTTAGTAGAAATTTTAAATTCAATCAATCCATTGGCTTTTAATCAATCCGATTTTTACAAAAATTTGGCAAAAAGGGTATTTGAAAGATTGGAATTACCCTTCCAGTGGGAAATTGAAGTAAGTATTCTGCTTTCACGCATAGGCTGCGTTACTGTCCCGCACGAAATATTGGAGAAAAAAGACAAAGGTGAAGAACTAACTCCCGAAGAAAAAAGCATATATTACAACCACACGATAATAGGTAAAAAATTATTGGAGAAAATTCCACGATTCGAAATGATTGCAAAAGTAATAGAACAACAATACAACGGGAAATTTGAGTTTGAAGTTGAAAAGCCGCCCAAATGGACTTTCGCCGCGTGGAATGTCCTTCGTTTGATTAATGCATACTATGAACTTCTTGAAAAAAGGAAATCCTCGGAAGAAGCAATTAAGGGAATGTACGAATTAAATATTGAAATAGACGAGAGTTTCAAAGAAGCATTAATCGCGGAAATAATCGGCGCTGAGAAAGGTTATTTAGTCAAGATTGTAAAAAATTACGAGCTCAAACCCGGAATGAGGTTAGCGGAAGATTTGTACGACAGCACCGGATTTTTACTTCTCCATAAAGGCTCGGCTTTGAGCGAAGTAACATTAATGAAAATTGATAATTACGCAAAAATGCGCGGGTTGAAAGAACCGATTAAGATTTTAATTAAAAAACAAGGCGAGACTAAAGTATTTTAATTACCAATCCGTAATAATCATGCAGTAATCCGCGTCATCTGTGTTCTATTAAAAATATGGATTTTCAGCGTACAAAACAATTTTCACTAAAACTTTACCATTTTCGGTACAAGTTTAAATTTGGTGTTAAAGAAATTTTTAGCTTGTCTTTTCTCCTTGAACGTTTTGTCACGATTTTTTGCTTTTCTTATTTTTTCCAACCCACCCTTTCCCTTCCCGAAGGGAGGGCTTACTCTTGGTGCGTTTTTAGAATCTCTACCTTCTTCCCTTTTTGAAAGGGAAGGAGGAAAAGGGTGAATAGGTTTTAAAAACAACCGTCCCTGAAAGTGCCGAATGTCTTTAGAAAACAATAACGAAAAAGAAAAACGATGCCAAAGGTATTGAAGTGAAGTAATCTATCGAAATGTTTGGTGTAGTTAAAAGTTTTAATTTTTCAACGACCCGTCTCCCGACTTATCTCAACAAGTCGGGATTAGTCGGGAGCCACCCCTTTTAAAAGAGGGGAATTTGAAAATTAGTTGGGAAAAACCATCCAACCATCAAATAATACAACAATCCAACCATCCATTCATCCAATCATGCATCCATCCAACCTGTCGCGCTGAAGTCAAGCGCAACGCAGACGAAGGCGGACCATCCATTCATCCAATTATGCAAGGTTTTCGATTTTTCAAGAACCAACTTGAACCCCTCCGGTAAGCCTCTTTCAATTTTCAACTAATAATATGACTAACGTCTAGTGTCTTACATCTTGCGTCTTCCGTTTAACTATTTCTTATTTCTTGTTTCTTCTTTCTTATTTTTTTATTTTTTGCCACCGATTTTAAACCTGTACCCCATTTTCAATGTAGTAGTCAACAGAATATTTTTAAGCATTTTAAAATTACTTTTGCATTTCATTTTAAGCGTCTTTATTTTCGGACTTTCAAATTTAGATACAAAGAAAACCCCTTATGATTCGTCAATTTGAAACCATACGTGAAAAGCCCACGTGCAACTGCGGTGTTTTCGGAATTATCGGAGATGAAAAGGCAGCGTACAAAACATTCTTAGGACTACACGCGCTTCAGCATAGGGGACAGGAAGCTGCGGGAATAATAACTCATTCGTTAAATTCAAAAGGCAAAGATAAATTCAATATTTTTAAAGGCAAAGGATTAGTTACCGAAGTTTTTAATTCTACGGAAGTGTTCGATTTAAAACTCCCCGGAAATATGGCGATAGGTCACAACAGATATTCAACTTCGGGCTCTGCGGCAAAGACGAAAAACATTCAGCCTTTTGCAGTAACATACAGAATGGGAAATCTTTCCCTTGCCCACAATGGAAACTTGACAAATGCTAAGGAAATCCGTGAGAGATTGATTGAAGAAGGAGCTATTTTTCAAACTACGTCTGACACCGAAGTAATTTTACACTTAATTGCACGTTCCAAACTAAATGACCAAGTGGAACAGATAAAAGAAGCATTGCAACAAATTGAAGGTGCTTACAGCCTTGTTTTAATGACCGACGATAAGATAATCGGTGCTCGTGACCCGCACGGTTTCAGACCATTGGTGTTAGGAAAATTAAACGGCAGCTGGATAATTGCTTCGGAAACGGTTGCATTCGACATTAACAAAGCTGAATACATCCGTGACGTTCAACCCGGAGAAATAATTGTTATTCCTAAATCCGCAAAGACGGAAGATGAAATTAAGTCATTTAAAATATTTGAAGAAGAAATCACGCCTAAGCATTGTATTTTTGAATTCATTTATTTTTCAAGACCGGACGGTAAAATTTTCGGAAGTAATGTGGACAAAATAAGGAGAAAATTAGGGAAAATTTTAGCTAAGCATCATCCGGTTGAAGACCCTGACGGTGAGAAAGTTATTGTGATAAGTGTCCCCGATAGCTCCAATACCGCCGCGATAGGTTACCAAAATCAACTTGAAAAACAAAATATTCCTTCAAAACTTGAAATCGGCTTGATTCGCAGCCATTACATTGGAAGGACATTCATCTTGCCGGAACAATTGAAAAGAGAACTCGGAGTAAGAATTAAATTTAATACTGTCAAAGGTGTTTTGGAAAATAGAACAATTGTTCTCGTGGACGATTCAATTGTAAGAGGTACAACAGCTAAACAACTTGTTAAAATAATTCGTGAATCCAACCCAAAATCAATTCATATTAGAATTTCTTCACCGCCGATTTCTTTTCCTTGCTATTACGGGATGGATTTCCCTTCAAAAGAAGAACTTTTTACCAATAAATTCAACGGTGATTTGGAAAAAATGCGGCAATATTTGGAAGTGGATAGCTTGGAATATCTTACTGAAAGTGAACTTTTGGAATCAATGGTTGACCATGCTCCGGATAATTTTTGCACCGCTTGCTTTACAGGGAAATACCCTGTGCCCGTAAATAATAACTTTGACAAAAATGAATACGATATTTAAAATTTTAACTCTTACTTTGGTTTTGTCACTTCCTTATTTTTCCTTTGGCAGAATTAAAATTATAGTTAAATTCAAAGAGAGCAATAATAGCGTAGAAAGAGTATTTGATACCGATAGTTATCTTAAGAATTTACAATTAGTTAATTTGGATTATCTAAATGAAATAATAGGAAGAAATTACAGAAAAATACTTGCGAAAAATCTTTCGGAAGCTAATAATATTATTTCTATTTTAAAAAATGACCCCAATGTAATTTCCGCTTACGTAGAACCGAAATTGAAAATTGATTTTATTCCGAATGACAGTTTATTTAAGGAACAATGGGCATTAAAATTAATAAATGCTCCCCAAGCGTGGAACATTACAAAAGGGAAAAAAGAAATTAAAATAGGGCTTATTGACACCGGTGTTAAATTAAGTCACGAGGATTTAATAGGACAATTAGCCGTTAACCCAGCCGAAGATTTAAATGGTAACGGAATATTCGATTCTGCTGATATTGACAACAAAGATAATGACGGCAACGGATTTGTTGACGACGTTATTGGCTGGAATTTTGTAAATAAAAAATGGTCAAATTTACCAAACGACGATAATGGTCATGGGACATTTATAGCCGGAATTTTAGTCGGAAAGCAAAATAATAAAATTGGAATTTCCGGTGTTGCTCCTGAATGTAAAATATTAGATTTAAAGGCTTTTGATTCAAACGGATACGGAGATGAAGAAGACGTTGCAAGTGCAATTTTTTACGCTGTTAGTCAGGGAGTTAAAGTAATCAATATGAGTTTCGGTGATACTTTGTACTCTGTATTGTTAAAAGACGCAATAAAATTTGCTTACGATAATAATGTGGTTTTAATTGCAAGCTCGGGAAATACAGGCACTAACGTTTTACATTATCCTTCGTCTTTTAGCGAAACAATCAGTGTGGGAGCAGTTAATCAATATTCAGCCGTTGCCTCTTTTTCGAGCTACGGTTCTAATTTGGATTTGGTTGCTCCCGGTGTGTCCATATTAACGACAAGTAAAGACGGGGACTACAAAAGAATAAGCGGGACTTCGGCATCAGCTCCTTTTGTGAGTGCTACGGCTGCATTGATTTTAACAGAAAATTCCGAGTTTTCTAATGAAGAAATTAAGCAAATCTTAAAAAGTAGTACTAAAGATATTGCCGAACCCGGTTGGGATGAAAAATCGGGTGCGGGATTGTTAAATACATTTTCCGCACTTTCAATTAGCATCCCGACAATCGTTAAATTTGATTCTCCTACTCAAGATCAAGGTTTTTCTCGAGATACAATTCCCGTTGAAGCAACAATCATTGACCCGGATTTTGAAAAATATTCTTTGTTCTTAGGCATGGGAGCAAATCCGGAAAAATGGAGCAAACTAAAAGAATCAACAGACCCGGTTTTTAAAGGTAAAATTTTTGCTATTTTAATGAAGGGAAAGAAAGATTCAATTTATACTTTGATGTTAGAAATAAATAAAAAATCAGGCAGAAAGATAGAAGAAAGAGTAAATTTCTTCTACGATGTTTCTCCACCTAAAATAATAGCAAACGAACCGGTTCAAGCTCTTTTGGGAGAAAAATCGACTGTTTTTGCCGAATTAAGAACCGACGATAAAACTTCAGCTTATTTACATTTTAAGACTCAAAGTGAACCTACTTTCCACACAATTTCTTTGGATGGCTTTAATCAAGGGATTAAAAATGTAAGGAACTATCATTGGGGAATAGTACCAACGGAACAAATATTATCAAATACAACTTATGATGTTTATTTAACTGTAAAGAATATGTCTGGATTAAATTCGAGCTTTAAGGATTCTCATAGACCTTTTTATGTTAATATTAATGAAAAATTCGCAATCAAAAATAATTACAACTTTTATGCTTCATTACCTGATGGTAATATTTTTAAAGATGTTCTCATAGGGCAAAATTCAAAGAAATATATTTTATTTAAGTGTAATAATACCGGCAAAGATTTTTGGTACAAAATTTTAGAATATCAAAACGGAAATTTTGTTGCGATAGACTCCATTAAAAACATTATTCCTCTTTATGCCGGCAAATACGGAGCAGATTCCTCCCTTATTATAGTGGGTAAGTATCAGAGAACAGGATTTGTTTTGGAGCAAGTTGATGCTTCGACAATGAAATTTGAGGTTAAATTCGCCGATTCTTCAGGTAATTTTTTCCCTGTTTTGGTTAATGATTTAAATAATGACGGGACAAAGGAAATTATTTGCAATCAAAATGATGAAAAATACTTAATTTACACATTAGGTAATGACTTAATTCCCAGATTTAGAAAAGAGTTATTAATTGATGATAATAAAGATAATTACAGCAATAAATCTAAAGTAAATAATAATATTGCTGTTTCAAAAATCGGTAGCAAAACAAAACTTTGGATTCTCTCTCCCGAGGGAAATCTTATTTGTTACAATGTGGAGAAGAATTTTACTTTTACAAATAAAGTTAGTTATGATTTGAAGTTAAATGTCAATTTTTCGAATTCATTATCCGTAACTAACGGAGCAGATAGCACATCTACTGTTGTTGCCTGTTTCTTGAATTCAAAAAATTCTGCTCCTTATCATTATTTGAGCGTTATGAATTTTAAAAACGGGAATGTCACTAAAATTTACGAGGATTTATTTTTAGACGATAATAATGAAAACGGTATTTTTAAAAGCGATAATTCCAAAATTACTTTCGCAAGTGCTTTGCCAAATCAAAATGCAAAAACACTTTTTATTAATGTCGGTAATTACTTTTACATTCTTGACTTAAGTTCAAGAAAATATATTTATTTTAACAATTTTTCTAATAATCTTGACTTCTTTGCCGGAAATTTCACGAATGAAGATGAGCAACTAATTGCTTTTAAAAAAGACAAATCAACAAGATTTTTTTCATTCGAGAAACTTTCATCGGCAACAGCTCCATTTCCATTAAATGCTTATGAAACATCGGACGAAAAAATTTATTTGAGTTGGGAAGGGGAGGGGAGCAAGTATTACATCTGTCTCTTATACACAT
>WFQV01000166.1 GCA_015486905.1 Melioribacteraceae bacterium
CGAACCCATTGAACCACTTGCCTGGTTAATTCTTCCGATTGGATTCTATTAACAGCTCTTTGAACTTTAGGGTCAAAATCTTGCACGCCCATTGAAATTCTGTTGAACCCTCCTTGCCGCAGAGCAATTAAATGTTCTTTTGTTAATTCGCGCGGGTCAACCTCACAGCTGTTTTCGGAATCTTCTTTCAATTCGAAGTTCTCTCGAATATAGCCGCTTAGTTCTATTATCTCATCGGGGTTCAAGTGGGTAGGCGTGCCTCCGCCCCAATGCAATTGGGCTACTTTACGATTTGTTTTGATGTAACTCCTTACCAAATCAATTTCGTTTTTCAAATACTCGACGTAGTTGTGAATTCTTCCTCGGTTTCTTGAGATAATCATATTACAGCCGCAGAAGTAGCAAAGTGTGTCGCAGTAAGGTATGTGAAAATAGAGCGACAAATCCGGCGGGTTCTCGGCGTTGTTGGTTCGGATTATTTCGTCGAGATAATCCTCGGCGGTAAAAGCTTCGGTAAACTGGGGCGCCGTTGGGTAGCTTGTGTAGCGTGGTCCGGGTCTGTCGTATTTTTTTACCAAATTCAAATCTATTTCAAACATCTTGCCTCCGAATTGCAGTAAATTTTAATGTGTTTAATACTTTAATGATAATAAGAACTTTCTTCTTTTACAAACTCCACCAAAGTCTTAGCGTTGTCGGGATTGACATCGGGCAGAATTCCGTGTCCGAGGTTAAAAACGTGTCCGCTTCCCTTGCCGAACGAGCTCAATATTTCCTTTGCTTTTATTTTAATTACTTCCTTTTCGGCGTAAAGGACGGTAGGGTCTAAATTTCCTTGAAGTGCAACTTTGTCCCCGATTTCCTTGCGAACGTCTCCGATGTTCACTGTCCAATCCAAACTGATTACATCGGCACCGGATTCGGCAATTTCATTAAAGTTGTAATGAACACCTTTTGGGAAAAAAATTACCGGCTGGTTCGAATTCCGGTTCAAACCGTCAATAATTTGTTTTACGTAATAAAGGGAGAATTCGTTAAAATCTTTGGGGGAAAGAACTCCGCCCCAAGTGTCGAATATTTGAACAGCGTCAACGCCTGCAAAGATTTTTGCATTCAAATAGTCGGTAACGGCTTTTGTAATTTTAGTTAGAATTTTGTGCGCCAAATCCGGGCGGTTAAAAATCAATGATTTAACTTTGGAAAAATTCTTCGAGCTTCCGCCTTCGACCATGTAAGTTAAGAGAGTCCACGGTGAGCCGGCGAATCCGATCAAGGGGACTCTGCCGTTTAATTCTTTTTTGGTCAATTTGACCGCTTCCAGCACAAAGCCCAAATCCCCGAAGGGGTCGACTTCTTTCAGTCTGTTCAAATCTTTTTCGTTGTTAAGCGGTTCGGGGAAAACAGGCCCTTTGCCCTCGTGCATTTCGAGGTGCATTCCCATTGCTTCGGGTACGACAAGAATATCCGAGAAAATAATAGCGGCATCTACGCCAATAATATCAACGGGTTGAATTGTAACCTCGGAAGCTAATTCGGGAGTTTTGCACATAGTCAGGAAATCGGTCTTAGCGCGAACCTTTCTGTACTCGGGTAAATACCTGCCTGCTTGACGCATTATCCAAATGGGGGTGCGTTCCACAGCTTCCCTTTTGCAAGCCCTTAAAAACAAATCGTTTCTTATTTTTTCCAATTTTTTCTTTCCCATTATTCAAGTTGGTACAAATAATTTAATATTTCAATCGCTAAGTTTTCCAGATTGTAAATCTCGGGTGTAACGTCAACATTTAATTCGAAGCTCTCGATGAATTCTTTTGTTGTGGGCCCAATTGCGGCAATTGTTTTGCTTTCGAAATAACGCTTCGGATTTTTAACTTTAACAATCTCAAGAAAATATTTAAAAGCCGAGGGACTGGTAAATGCGAAGACATCCGGCGGATTGGAATCAAGCAGTTCCAATTTTTCATTTAGGTCTGCGCCTTCGTAAGGCACCACACCGTAAACGGGAACTTTCTCAACCTGCGCACCCATTGATTTTAATCCTTCTTCCAATTCTTCCCTTGCGATATTGGAAGTAGGAATCAGCACTTGTTTTTCCTTAAGGTTTTGATTTTTAAAATATTCCAATAGACCCCGGGCGCTAAATTTTTCGGGAATTGCTTCTACTTCAAAGCCTAACTTATCGGCATATTCTTGAGTTTTGTTTCCCGTGCAAATGATTTTGATTTTTTCAAAGGTAATCCTCGATGCTCCGGAAAAATTAAGCAATTGTTTGAAATGTTTAACGGCATTAGCCGAGCTAAAAATTAAATAATCGAACCGGGAGAAGTTATTAATTGCTTTCCAAAAAGGTTGATTATCAATAATCGTTTGTGTAACAAACGTGGAAAAGAAAATCACTTTGCCGCCTGCTTTGTAAATTATTTTGTAAAAATCCTCAGCCGTTTCAAAGCTGCGCGTAATTAAAATATTCTTGTTAATATTAGGATAAATC
>WFQV01000167.1 GCA_015486905.1 Melioribacteraceae bacterium
AAGTTAGCTGCTGTCGTACCGCTTTTGGAATTTCCCTGGGCAAACAAATTAAGGTTGAGCCCGGCGAATAAACTCAAAATTAAAAAAGCGCTAAAAAAATTTTTTCGTATCATTGTTCTTATTAGTTCTCCGATTTATTTAATGATTGCGAACCTTCCTATTTTCGTGCCTAATTCGTAAGCATCTACCTGGTAAACATAAATACCGAACGCAACGTCCATTCCGTCACGCGAAGTTAAATCCCACGGCTCTTGTCCGTCTCTTATTGTACTGTTGTGCTCCAAAGTTTTAACTAACTTACCGCTAATAGTGTAAATTCGAATCACGCATTTAGCCGGCAAGTGAATAAACTCAACCCGTCGAATTCCTCTGCCGACGGTATTCACTCTCGGTTCCCACGAAGCCGCACCGACGTAAGGATTGGGAACGACGGCTATTTTGCTCAAATCATCTTTCCCTTTATTGATGTCTAACTTTTGAGCTTGCGTGGTAAACTCGAAATATTCTCCGTTTCTAAACGGCTTTCTCGTCACTACGCGGTAAACGTCCCCTACTTGCGGAGCTTTTTGTTCGGCATCTGCGATTGTTGTATCCTTAATTAAACTAACCGACCAGGAAACTCTTAAGTTACCAAAGTTGGTTGCCGGCTTACCGAGTGAATCCCCCGTAACAACAAAGATTGCGTCGCCGTCGTCAAAAAGTCCGTTGTCGTTTTCGTCTTTAAATATAAATTGAAAATGATCAATCTTATCAGTCAAATCCCGCACAATAATATTAGATTGAATAGGCTGGCTAAAGCCCGTTGCAGGGAAGGACAAATCACCTTTGCCAGGCTCGGCAAATTCCACTTCAAAATCGATTGGCAAATCAACCTTTTTACTTTTGTAAGCCGGTGCAAAGCGGGAATCGAAACCTACTTGCACAATGTAATTGCTTTTCCCGGTAACCCAGCCGCTCTTGGAATAGTTGACCGAAACGCTTGTGTCAGTAAGCATTTTAACCGAAAATCCGTCGATTACTTTCGTCTGGATTTTTTCCGTTGCAATTTTTTCCTTCGAAATCAATGTGTCATCTTTTTCAACATTTACTAAGCTGTAATAAGGATGTCTGGAATTGTGATATTTGGAATTTTCACTAAAGACCATTCTGTATTTAATTCCGTCTTTGACCGAATCGGGATTTAAAATTTGAACGGAAATATTTGAAGTTGAAGGACCGGTTTTGAAAAAGTTCTTTATTTGCGGAGCTACGTAACCCGCGGCAGGTGCACGTGGTGTAACCACCGCAGTGTTAATGTCTGACGTTACCTTTCCATTAATGTCAACTTTAAAAATCGTTGTGGTTTCCGATGGAGGGATCCCTTCAACTTGACCTTTAACGGTTGTTGTTACAAATCCTTGATCGTAAGCCGAAACGGCATAATAATATGTTTGTCCGTTCTCCACGGTAGAATCGATGAACGAATGTTGCAAACCGCTATCGTCACCCAAATAGAATTTGGCGCCGTTAACATCGATGGGGTGCAAACCTTTTACTCCGTCAACGAGATCGAACTGAGCAATTGGTTTTCTAAAAGTGGGCTTGCCGTAAGCATCCGTAATGATTTTATCTTCAATAAAATTAGGCTCGGTAGAACGGTAAATCCGGTAGCCTTCGAAATTGTATTTTTGGTAAAAGGCATCGAAGGTCTTCTCGGCTCTGTTGTCCCAATAAAGCGTTACCCTTCCGTTGCCGGGAATTGCAGTAACAATAGGTTTGTCCGGCGGTTTGGCAAAACGGTAATTGGCATTGTATATCTGTTGAATCGTCTTTTTTCTTCTAAACAAATCGTCTTTATCAATGCCAAAAAGCAGGGACATTGAGAAGCGTTGGGTTTCTCCCGTTTCTTTTACTTGGCCGCTTGTAGCCGAATAAGTGTTCCTGCCGTCCATAGCAAAAATGTAACTGGAAAAGTAATTAGCAAGGTTAACCCCAACGAGAGATTGTCCGTGAGGTGTAGGTAAAGCGGAAAGCACTTGCCAGTTTTCTTCGTCGTTGTGTAGTTCGTATTTGTGAACCGGAAAAATTGCAAATCCGGTTAGCCCCAGCTGGTCGGATTCGTCTTTGTCCAATATTCCGAAGTTCGGTTCGCCTTGCTCGGGCTTGCCATCCCCCTCGCTACCGTCGGGGTCCGGACCGGTGTAATTTTCGTCGAAAGGTCCGATGCCGTCCGAACCGATGTCGTCGTTCAAAGGTTCGTTTTTGTCCCACTTCCCATTATTGTTAAGGTCTGTGAAAGAACGCCAATTCCCATTTTCGTCCGCATCCCAATGGGGCTGCCAGCTACGTCCGTAAAACTCTTTAAATTTAACCGTATCGCGTGCAGGGTCTAAAATAAAAGGGTCTTCCTGAGGTGTGTTGATAAATCTCTTAGCCGCATTGTCTCTCCTTTCGTCGGTTAATCCGTCATCGTCATTGTCAATTCTGTCGGTAGAAATTCCCGGGCTTTCAAGGAAAGCATAACCGGCAAGTCCCACAGGACTCCAATGACCCGGGCTACCGAAGGAGACGGTTGACCACGCGTAGGAAATATCCAACAGCTCGTTGTAATCGCCTGCATTGTTCGAAGAATTGTCGTGTCCTCCAATTCCCCAGTCGATGTACTGTGCAAACAATGTCTTGGTGTAGTCGGTTGTGCTCATATTTGTAATTTGATAGTACCAGAAAATAACATCTTCGGCAAGCACTTGCGACCATTGAAAACCGCGTGCCTTAACCTGCATTCCCAAGCCGCCTCTATCGGGGTCGTCGGCATCGGGGTGGAAGTTGTTGTTCAGCAAATATTGGCGGTCTTCATTATCATCAAACACAAAAAACGTTTCCAAGTCGGCATTTTTTACTCCCTTACCGAAGAAGCCGTCCCACTTCCCGTCCCAATCTTCGGGCCTGTCGGGCCAATGGAAAGGCCAAGTTGAAGGGTCGTCGCTGCGGGCGGGGGCAGTGGAATAAGAAGCGGCGTAACCGGGAAGTGGCCACCATCCGTAAGTTACGCCGGTAGCTCTGTCGTACCGTGTAAATTCGTAGTAATTACTTTCAAGCGGATGAATTACATTTCCGTTCGGGTCTTTTGTTTCCGCTTGCACAATAATGGCAACACCGTCAACGTAAGTATGCCCTGAGCCTTTTGGCCAAACTCCGCTGCGCGTAGGTTCGTTTTTCCAATCGGCTATTTCACCGTAATTGTAATAAACTGTTGAAACCAAGTTCCCGTCCATAAAACCTTTCCGCGTTTGATTATGGTCGCCTTTGTTTTTATCCACTACCACTTGCGCTTGAAGATTTAACGAAGCGGTGAAGATAAGCACGAACAAAAAGTTAAGCGGAAGAAATTTTATTATTCTCATATTGAATCCTCGTTAAAAACTTAAAGTAAAACCTGCGTTAACTTGCCTTGGCGGAGAGTAAAAATCCGGTCTTGTAAAAAATTCTTTTAACGTGTTAACACCTCTGGGCCGTTCCTGCTGACGGGTTAATTCCAATGTGTAACCGGCTCTGCCCGTATCCCCGAAAACTTGAATCTCATTCGGAACATCGAAGAGGTTGTAAATCTTTACGAAAGCCATTGCGTTTTTATTGAACAGCTTGAAATATTTGGTTAAATACAAATCGACATTAAAGAAAGCCGGTTTGTTCTCGCTATTTTCCAAGCCTATTCTTTCATTCTCGAAAGAAGGTGTGTAAGGGAGTCCGCTCCCCAACTGCCCTACCGCACTTATCGTGTAATTGTCCGCCTTACCGTAAGTAAGCGTAAAATTCAACTGGTGCCGTCTGTCCCAACTTAACGGCACCAATTGCTTATTTGCTTCTATAGGAGGGTTTGCTTGTGCTTTGTCAAACGCTTCGTTCGGGTCGGACGCCGTACCTTTTGCAATTTGAAAAGTGTAATCCAAAGTTGCACCGAATCCGTTGACGGGTCTCTTCGTGAAAGAAATCGTAATGCCTTTAACCGAGCCGAAATCTCTATTAATCAATTCACCGAATTTTCTAAAATTGTTTTTAATATGAATTTCCGTACTCAGCAAATTACGAATATCTTTGTAATAACCCGTAACCGTAATACCGATATCGTTGCTTAGTGCTTGCTGTAAACCAATTTCGTACATTATCGTACGCTGTGGTTCCAGATTGGCGTTCCCAATTGTATTACCAATGTTTGCCGGGAAATCACCGGTCAAAGGTATTCTGAAATTAGGGTTTAAAAATAGATTTTCGAATGCCGGCATTTGAAAGAAATGCCCGTAGGAAATATGAATTGCCCCCCTGTCCGTAATAGGATAAGAGATGCCTATCCTCGGACTCACTTGATATTTCGCAGTTGCTTTTGCCATTAAAGAATCCGGGAAAGGAGGAGTAAAATTATCCAGCAAATTTATTTTATTCGGATTTTTTAAATATCTTCCGTCCGGTTCAAAATAATCGAAACGGACACCGATATTTACAACCAAATATTGTAATTCTATTTTATCCTGAATGTAAGAAGAAAATTTATAAGGATTAACCGTGTAAACATTGTAATTAAAAGCACCCAACTTCGGAAGCTGGGGTTTGAAATGTGTGTAAGCATCAATCATTATTTGAAAATTTTTGGAATTCAGATTGTAATATTTAAACTCCACACCGGTTTTTATTTGGTGCACATTATTTATCTGCCAGGTCAAATCCACTTTACCCGTGTAAGTTTTCGTATCGTGGTAGAAATGCCAATTCTCCGTCCCCCCGGTGTAGAAAGCGTTCCCGCTTACGTCTTTTAATCTGTCCGGGTTAACGTACCGCGGGTCCAAAGGATTTTGAAAAACGTATTGTTTGAATTGGCTGTTGAAGTAAGAAGCTAAAAAGTCGATGAAAGCGGAATTGTTTATTACATAGGTGTAGCTAATGCTACCTAAAAAACTTTTCTGGAATTTTTTGTAATCGCCATCCGGGTCCAATTTGAACAAATGATTATAATCGCGGTATTTTCTATCCTGGTACATCCCGTTAAAAACAATGCCCCTGCCTTTTCCTACTTTGAAAACAAGTTTGCCCTGCAGAGTCAACCTTCTGTTAAAATTCATCGGGACATATTTATTATCGCCCGTATTTCCTACGTACCAATCCTTAGGATTATTAGCCGAGAAATTGGACGAATCGGAGGGATTAAACATCCTTCGACCGTAGAGATAACCGTCATCATAAAACGAACGACCCGACACAAAGAATTTTACAAAGTCCTTTAAACCCGGAACAGGACCGGCGAGGAAGCCTTGAACGTTGTAAATATCCTTGGGTGAAATATGACCGATATTGTAATAAACATCTTTCCTGTTCGAGACGTAATCCCCCGTGTAAACGGAAATATTACCTTTGTAATCATTGCCCGGTAATTTTGTAATTTGATTTACAATACCCGACATTGCCTGACCATATTCGGCATTGAAAGTTCCGGTAATAACCTGAATTTCCTGAAGGCTGTTAAGTTCGGGTGTTAAAGTGGCATCTCCGGAATAATCATCATTTACGGATACACCGTCAACAAGATACTTCACCTCATTAGCTCTACCGCCTCTGAAGTGTCCGTTAACAACACCGGCTTGCAAATTAATTACGGAACCAACATCTTCCACCGGTAACATTTTAATGTAATTTACGTCCACCTTAGTTTCCGTGGAAGTTAAGTCCTTACGGATTAAAGGCTTTTTAGCAGAGACGACCACATCGGACATTTGAATTGCTTTCTCCGTTAGTTCAAAATCGATACGGGTTGTTTGATCGGCTGAAACTTTAACATGCGTTATTGTCACAGAGCCGTAACCTATTAAAGAAGCCTTAACCGAATAAGTCCCGGGGGGAATGTTAATAATGTAATAATTCCCGTTCGCATCGCTTGCAGCACCCATCATAGTGCCCAGAATTACGATGTTCACGCCGGGTAACGGCTCACCGCTTGTTTTGTCGGTTACTCGCCCCGCAATCTTACCTGTAGTACCACCAAAAATTTGTGCATTAAACAAAATTAATGCTAACAAAACGAAAAGACTCTTAACCCTTGATTTACCCTTTCCTTTTTTCATTCTATTACAATTTCGTTGTTAAAAAATAATTTACGTTCTAATTTTTAATCTGTTTATATTACACTTTGAACTAATATTTAAACTCTGTTCCAAAAGAAAAAACATTGTCATTCTGAGTAGTCCCGCAAAATGCGGGAGGACGTGAGAATCTTTTGAAGCACGCTCAAAATAAGATTTCTCCT
Organism: Melioribacteraceae bacterium; assembly: GCA_015486905.1. Taxonomy (GTDB): domain Bacteria; phylum Bacteroidota; class Ignavibacteria; order Ignavibacteriales; family Melioribacteraceae; genus WFQV01. The sequence goes on from WFQV01000167.1 coordinate 6,272, forward strand.
CCGACAAGTGGGAACAAGTTGTGTGTTTTAAATTTAGTCCCGGCTGTCTCA
>WFQV01000168.1 GCA_015486905.1 Melioribacteraceae bacterium
ATTTTTGCTGTAAAGTTTTTAATTCATAATTAATTTGTTGTCTCTTTGCATCTGTACCTTTGAACCATTCACTATTTACAATTCAAAAATAATCTTTCTGTGTTTAATCCGTGCAAACCTGCCCGCTGGCAGGCGGGTCTGTGGATTTTCTTTCCTTTAACCACCAGCCTTCATTTCATTTCGGCGTGGCAGGCAGATAAAACAGATTATCACGGATTATTTCATTCTTAATTCTTAATTGCGACTTGTCGCGATATGGAATTATGGAAAGTTGGAATTGGGAAGTCAGTTTTGATTGAAAACATTATTCCAAAATTCCATTTTTCCAGCATTCCCAAAACGTTTACATAAATATTTCTTCTAACTCCTAAATTCTAACTACTAATTGACTAAGATACACATGCGAATTACTAACTTTAATAGACAAAGTGTTTAATTGCAAGAATTCAATTTAGAAAAAATAATAGAAATTGCTCGGAAAGCAGGAGATGCAATTCTCGATGTTTATAATTCCGAGGATTTTGGAGTTGAAATTAAGAGTGATAATTCACCTTTAACTAAAGCAGACAAGGCTTCGCATAAAATTATTGTTACTGAATTAAAAAATAATTTCCCCGAAATTCCAATTTTATCCGAAGAAGGGAAGGAAATTCCATTTGAAGAACGGAAAAAGTGGGAAAGATTTTGGTGCGTTGATCCCCTTGACGGAACAAAAGAATTCATTAAACGCAACGGGGAATTTACGGTAAATATTGCTTTGATTGAAAATCAAAAACCGGTCGCCGGTGTAATTTTTGTTCCGGTAACAAAAGAGCTTTACTATGGCGACATTGAGAACGGAAGTTTTAAAGTTAGCGAAAACGGTCAAACAACTCAGTTACACGTTAGCGGTAAAACGGCAAGCGATGAGTTAATTGTAGTTCAATCGCGTTCTCATTCCGGCGAAGAGGAAAATAATTTTTATTCAAAATTTAAAATTAAAGATAGAAAATCCAAAGGGAGTTCATTGAAAATATGCATGGTTGCCGAGGGTAAAGCGGATTTGTATTTCAGAGGCGGTCCTACCTGGGAGTGGGATACAGCTGCAGGGCATGCAATTTTGCTCGGTGCCGGCGGAAGATTTACAAATAAAGATGGAACTGAATTGGTTTACAATAAAGAAGTGATAAAGAATTATGGGTTTATTGCTTTAGGAGTTAGGAGATAGGAGTTAGAATTTAGAATGAAAAAATCTAAATCTTTTGAAGATTTAATAGTTTGGCAAAAAGCGCATGATTTTACTATCAAAGTTTATGAAATTACAAAGAATTTCCCAAAGTAAGAAATGTACGGATTAACATCTCAATTCAGAAGAGCCGCTGTTTCTATTTCTGCTAATATTGCCGAAGGATTTACAAAGAAAAGTGATTTGGATAAAATCAGATTTTTCAATATTGCGCAAGGTTCATTAAATGAATGTCATTATTATTTGATATTATCGAGAGATTTAAATTATTGTAAAAACGCAAATCTTTTTGATTTAGCCAATGAAATAGGGAAATTACTTAATTCATATATCAACGCAATCAAGAATTCTAACTCCTATCTCCTAAATTCTATCTATTTACAAAAAAAATCACCAAGATTGACCGGAAATTTTTCTTTGTGGTTAACCGCTAATTTAAGATGAGAACAAAACAAGAAATAAAAAAAGATATTACGAATTTTTTAAAAGCGTTTGAAGAAATTCATACGGCGTATATTTTTGGTTCATTCGTACGGAGCGAGTATTACCACGATATTGACATCGCAGTTTTGCTAAGGAAAGATTTTAATAAAAATGATTTTAATAAATATCCATTCGGATACGAGAGTTTTTTAACGCTGAATTGGAATCGCTTGTTCGAAATAAAATAGATTTTGTAGTCATGAATCAAGCGGATATTACTTTACAACAACGAATTGTAAATAATAGTATTCTTCTATTTTCGCGTAATAAGTTTGAGCGTATTCATTATGAAAATATGATTCGTAAGTTGTTTATTGACTCTGAGAACATCCGAAAAATTAAGAGAAAATATTTAATTGAGAAATTACGTAATGCTTGATTTCTTTTTAATGGTTATCAAGAATTATTGTAACATTTCTTGACGAGAGTTTATTTAAATTAACAGATACTATAATCTTAATCACTTATTATGGAAAAAAAATGACTGAAGTTAAAGCTACAAACGTTCATTGGCATCATGGTAAAATTTCGAAGGAAGACAGACAAAGAGCAAACGGACATAAAAGCACCTGCTTGTGGTTTACAGGTCTTTCGGGCAGCGGTAAGTCAACAATTGCCGTTCGTGTGGAAGAATTGCTTTTTGAGAAAGGAATTAAAACTTTCATTTTGGACGGAGATAATATCAGGCACGGTTTGAATAAGAATTTGGGGTTTTCACCTGAAGACAGAACGGAAAATATTCGTAGAATTGGAGAAGTTGCGAAGTTGTTTGTTGACGCAGGTTTAATTGTTTTAACGGCGTTTATTTCTCCTTACCAAAAGGACAGGGATGATGTCCGCAAACTACTGGAGGAAGGAGAATTTGTTGAAATATTTGTAGATGCTTCTCTTGAGACTTGCGAGGAACGCGATCCTAAAGGATTGTACAAGAAAGCGCGCGCTGGCGAGATTAAAGATTTTACCGGAATTTCTGCTCCTTACGAAGCGCCAATAGACCCGGAACTTGTAATAAACACTACCGAAGAAACGGATGTGAATAAGAATGCGGAGAAAGTTGTTAAATATTTGGAAGAAAAAGGATTCTTTCAAAGGCAAAATTAAAAAGGCAAAATTAAAAAGTATTTTGATTTTTGAGCAATTGAGGGTGTTTGATGAATAAAGATTTAAGCGAGAGATTATTTAACTTTGCTGTTGAAGTTATTAAATTTTGCCGAAAATTAAGAAAAACGAAAGAAAATGATGTTATTCAATATCAAATCATTAAATCAGCCACTTCTGCAGGTGCAAACTATGAAGAGGCTCAGGCGGCATCTTCCAGAGCTGATTTTAAACATAAAGTTGATATTTCACTTAGAGAAATGCGAGAGTCAAATTATTGGTTACGTATTATTAAAGCAATTAATGTCAATGAAGAAATTAATTTTTTACTAAAAGAATCAATAGAATTAATGAAAATACTAGGAGCAATAAGTTCCAAAGTTGCGGAGAAATAAATTTACTTTTGAATTTTGAATTTTGCCTTTTGACTTTTAAAACCATAATTTTTTAAGGAGTACACTTTGATTAAACCCCATGGCTCGGAAAAACTAAATCCTTTGTTTGTTTTCGACGAACAAGAAAGAAATGAATTATTAAAAGAAGCTGAAAATTTACCTTCGGTTGTTGTTAGTTCAAGCGCGGCAGCAAACGCAGTAATGTTGGGCGGCGGATATTTTAATCCTTTAACCGGCTTCATGAACATTAATGCAGCCCTTAACGTTGCTGAAAAAATGTTTACAACAGACGGAGTATTTTTCCCCGTACCTGTAATGAATATTTTAAAAAGCGTTTCAACAATAGAAGGCTCTAAAAAAATTGCATTGTTAGATCCCAATGTAGAAGGCAATCCTGTTCTGGCGGTTCAAGAAGTTGAAGCTGTTGAAGAAATTTCCGACGAACAGTTGAACTTTATTGCTGAAAAAGTTTTCAGAACAACTGACACAGAGCATCCTGGCATTGCAAATTTCCTTTCACTTGGCAAGTTTGTTGTTTCCGGACCAATTAAAGTTTTGAACTTCTCTTATTTCGAAAAAGATTTCCCCGATACATTCAGAACAGCATATCAAATAAGGGAGGAAATTAAAGGACTTGGTTGGGAAAAAGTTGTTGCTTTCCAAACAAGGAATCCAATGCACAGGGCGCATGAAGAATTATGTAAAATTGCTTACGAACGATTGAATGCCGATGGAATTTTAATTCACATGCTGCTGGGCAAATTGAAAAAGGGTGATGTGCCGGCGAATGTGAGAGACGCTTGCATTCGCAAAATGGTTGAAGTTTATTTCCCTAAGAATACAGTTTTAATTCGCGGATATGGATTCGATATGCTTTACGCCGGTCCACGGGAAGCAGTTCTGCATGCGCTGTTTCGTCAAAATGCCGGCTGTACTCATTTAATTGTGGGGCGCGACCACGCCGGCGTAGGTTCGTATTACGGACCTTTCGACGCACAGAAAATTTTCAAGGAAGAAGTTCCGGAAGGAGCACTGGAAATTGAAATTTTTGAAGCTGACCATACGGCTTACTCAAAAAAATTGAATAGAGTCGTAATGATGAGGGAACATCCCGACCATAAACCTGAAGATTACATTTTCCTATCCGGCACAAAGGTTAGAGAAATGCTTTCGAACGGTGAAGCGCCCCCGCCCGAATTTATGAGACCTGAAGTGGCGGAGATTCTAATGAAATATTACATTTCAATTAAAAATTAAAAAGGCAAAAGTAAAAAGTTTACAAGCAGGCTTCGTCGTAACAGGGCTGGATGAATAAGAATACTTACTGTCAACTGAGTACTGATAAATGAGTACTGCGGATGAATGGATTGATGGATGGTTGGAGGGTGAATGGTAAATTGTGAATGTTGAAGGGGGTGTTGGAATGTTGGAAGAATAGAATATTGGGTTGGTCAACATTGACTTCGGTCAACGTGCTAAAAATAGAAAAAATATTTTTCGGATTTTGCCGCATTTCACTTTCATACGGCAGAGAGATTAATGGATAGGTGGATCAATAGTATCCTCAATCAAATATTTGTTTTTTTTGTCAAAATATTTTAAACTTCCTGTAATAATTGAAATTTGGAAATTGGTTGCCGGCTTTGCCGCGATAAGGATGGTTGGATAAATGGATGGTTGGATTGTTGGATGGTCCGCCTTCGCCCTCGCTGCGCGCGGGCTACGGCACGACAAGTTGGATGGCTGGATAATTGGATGGATTCTGAATGGTGAATTGTGAATGGTAAATAGTTAAGATGAAAAGGTTAAAAGGTTAAAAGATTAAGAGGAAAATTGTTGGTTGTTTTAACGGGACAAAATAACTTGTCATTTCGA
>WFQV01000169.1 GCA_015486905.1 Melioribacteraceae bacterium
CGTTCTTAGTTGGATAAAATTCGTGCATTCGTGGCTATTCCGGAGACCGTTAACTTACGACTTAAGACTCGTCACTTAAGACTTACTACTAGTCAATCGTAATTCAGTCTTAGTGCGGAAAAGCCGGAAACCAATTTCCAAATTTCAATTATTACAAAAAAAACGAAGATTTGATTGAGGATACTATACATGTAAAATGTCAAAGTCATAGGTATCCAGCTGGTTCAGTGACAAAATTTGTTACACTAATTTCTGATTGCTGTTTTGTCTTATTGAACTTGTCTTTTTAAAATTATTATTTTATTTTTCTTTGTAAATTAATTTTAATATTTTTTTATTGAGGGTTAGTATGAAAATAATTGTGGGCTTTATTGTATTAATTTATTTCTTTTTCCCATTATCAGTTTTAATTTCACAAAATTACACACCAAGCGGCGAACGAGGCGATGTAAATTCACGAACTCATTCTCAATTACAGGCAAACAATGTTCGAACTACTATTCACAATTTCGGTGTTACCGGACGAACAAGCGGACAATTTTCCTTTGACGAACAAACGCCTTATGAGTGGCCTAAAAATACGGGGCAAGTTTATATGGCAATTAATTCAATTTTTATCGGTGCCGAAGTTGTTAATAATAACGGTGATACTTTGCACATTGTTGAAGTACCTATTTTCAGAAACGCACCGGACGGGCGCTCGTGGAATTTTGAACCGATACCAGGGTATTACAATTCGTCTTTAAATCAAATTGCCGACAGCCAAAATCCTGATACTTGGCCTGAATTTTGGCCGGACAGAATGAACGACAGTTCCGATCCCGGTTGGCAAGGTGAGTGGGACGGTTATCTCGGAAAAGATTACTTAATAAACGGGCAAGAACTATATTACAAATTTACTGATGATAATTACGACAGATATCCCGATTATTATCCGGATTCTACCGATTTATCGCGAAAAGGCCTCGGTTTAATAGTTAGCTGTAGATCAATGGAATTTACTGATGTTCCTTTTAAAGATATGGTTTTTTACAGTTATAAAATTAAGAACGACGGAACAAAGCCTATCAATAAAACTGCATTAACAATGTGGGCAGCTGATTTTGTTGGCGGAAACGGTGATTCGCAAGATGATAAATTTAACTACGATTTATCTAAAAATCTTGTCTGGTTTTACGACAGCGATAATTATTCGCCTTCATTTAACGGAAATCCTGTTGGGGCATTCGGTGTTGCTTTTCTTAAAACTCCCGAAAACATTGAAGGTACGGGAAATACTGATATTACAAATATTCAATACATACCCGCCGGATCAATAAATTTCAGTTCTGTTTCCGATAATGAACTTTGGAATGATTTTATGGTTTCGGGTTCGTATGTAAATCCTGCTGATATTATTCCCGGCGAATATGACGGTTTTATTTCGAGCGGATATTTTTCTCTTCAACCGGGTGAAAGCAAGGAATTTATTTTTGCTGTAATTTTTGCAAACGGTCCGCAAAACGATCCGGATGCACAAATCAGACTTTCCAAAATAAATGAAAAACTTGATTTTGCTAATCAATTTGTAAACTCCGGTTTTAAAGAAGGAAATTATTCTGTGGCTATTTCGTTACCCGCTTCAAACAGTACTGTTAGCGGAAATGTTGAAATTAATTGGCAGTTAAACGGAACAAGCGAACAGACAGAAGCGTTAATTTTTCATTCGTCCGATAATGGCGATACGTGGAATTACATCGATAAAGTTACTAACGGCAATAAGACTTATCAGTGGAATACAGAAAATGTACCGAATGGAATTTTGAACAAAATAATGGTTTATGTTTTTAATTCAAGCGGCACACAATACGCGGTTACTGAGAGATTTACAATAAATAATTCCGGAAACAATGCCAATCCTCAACTTTATATTACTAACCCAATTACAGGAGTTCAGTTATATGGCAATTATACTGTAGATTGGATTTCGGGAGATGCGGAGAATAACCAAAACTTTTCGGTGAATCTTTACTATCGCACAAATCCGAATTTAGCCTGGCAAATTTTATCCCAAAATAATACGAATAATTCTTATAATTGGAACACAACCGATTTCCCTAATTCGGACAGCTATCAACTCCTTTGTGAAATTGTTTGGGATGGAGGCAGTGACAGTATAACAGTTTCCCAAATCTCAATTTCAAATAATCATCCGGTTCCAAGTGATAGTTTAACTTCATTTTCTTATTATGGAAATGGGACCGGGAAATTTGAAATTCACATCGTTAACGGTTCCGAAATTACCGGGGACAATTATTCTGTCCATTTTTCCGCCTTAACCGGTCAAGGTGATAATGATTTATTTTATACTGTCTTCGATAATACAAACGGTAATGTTTCTGTTGATAATGCGCCGGTAACAAACACTAATACCGAAGGACCTTATTTTGACGGACTCAGATTGTTAATTATAGATGATTCTTTGTCGATTGATCGGAGCAAATCAAGTTGGAATAATTCGGATGTTTATGATTACACTTTTGAAACTTTTAGTTTAAGCGGTGAGGAAACCGGCACTCCCAATGCTGCTGATTACAAAATTATTTTCGGTGATGTGGGAATTGATACTTCGACTTCAATAAATATTAGCAACAACAATTTCCCGACTGTACCCGTTAATTTTAAGGTGATAAATACAACCGAACAGAAACAGATTGATTTCGGTTTTATTGAAATGGACAATACAGGCGGAGAAGGCAAATTTACGACCAAAGGGATTTACAAGGACAGAATTATATTTTTGGAAAATTTAGACGGAACCGATTTAGTAAAAACCTATTGGACTTATATGGACGATACCCGAGGCAGCAGGAACCCGACTACAGGCGATACACTATCAATTTTTCAATTCAAACCTTTTGCGTTAAATGATTCTATAACTTTTTCAACCGATAAAATTACAGACGTAAAAGAAAATCAAGTTATTCCCGAAAACTTTAAGTTGGAACAAAATTACCCGAATCCATTTAATCCGTCAACAATAATAAGTTACAGTTTACCGGTAAATAGTTTTGTAGCAATTAAAATTTATGATGTCCTCGGAAGAAAGTTAAAGACGTTGGTAAATAGCAGTATTGCAGCAGGCAAGCATCAAATAGTTTTCAACGGAGAAAATTTTGCAAGCGGAATTTATTTTTACCAACTTGAAGCAAAATCAAGGAACGGAAAGAATTCAGTACTAACCAAAAAGATGGTTTTGTTGAGATAATATATTTATACTTAAACTTTTTGAAGTTTAATTATTAAATTATGCCCTTAAGGGGAAATGGATCCAATATTTATTTCACCGCCGATACTCTAATTAGTCTCTCCTTAAGAAATAGGAATTAAAGACAAATTTAAGAAAAAACATTCTCTGAAAGCTCCGAAAAAGAAGTTCTTGAAAGGCCACAAGAATGTCTCAAATTTCTTGTTTTATTTTTAATTGAACAATCCGTATTCCATTGTCCACTCAGCGGAAATCATAATAAATCATGACAAATCTGCGTCCCATTACTCGTAATTCATTCGGTCTTCGTTTAGAAGTTTAGAGGCTCAATGGGACAAAGGGATTAGTGGATGAGTGGATGATTGGATGGGTGGATATCAGATAACAGCAAATTTTTACTTTTTAATTTTGACTTTCTAATTTTTAATTGTCCAATCTGCGGAAATCATAATTCATCATGAAAATCAGCGTCCCATTACTCGTCATTCATTCGGTCTTCGTTTAGAATTTTAGTTTGCCTTCGGCGGTTTAGAAGTTTAGAAGCACTTAGAGAGAACAGAAAATTTTTAATTTCTAATTTCTAATTTTTAATTGAACAATCCGTGTCATCCGTGTTCTATCCAATCAG
>WFQV01000170.1 GCA_015486905.1 Melioribacteraceae bacterium
GATGTAATACCGATTTCTTCCTCCGTGATTTTGTTCGCTACGGATGGAGGCGGAATTTATAAAACAACGGATGGCGGGTCAAATTGGTCACATATAACTTCAGGACTGCCCACAGACTATTTTAACCGAATTGCAATGGCGCAAGACCCGAATACTTCTACAACCGTTTATGCTGTCTTTTCTTCGGAAACTTACGACTCACCTTACTATGGCTTGCGAGGAATTTACAAATCGACAAACAGCGGTACGGATTGGTCCGAACTGACAAGACCAGGAAGATTGTCCTCGACAGACAATTTAACTTACTTAAGTAAACAAGGCTGGTATGGAAACACCATTGCTGTAGATTCCCACAATTCAAATAATATTTATCTCGGCGGCGTTGACGATATGAAATCAACCGATGGGGGAAGCTCATGGAAACAATTGACATATTGGGATACTTATTACGGTACCCCGTATGTACATGCCGACCACCATGCAATAGTTTTTGACCCGAATACGGCAAACATCGTTTACGACGGAAACGACGGGGGCATTTTTAAAACTACGGACGGCGGTTCAAATTGGAACTCACTTAATTATAACCTTGAAGTTACACAATTTTACGGAGGAGCTACTGCCAAATCATCAGCGGTTTATGCCGGGGGAACACAAGACAACGGACATCTTAAATATTCCAGTGGAACATCCTGGGCGGAAATTTACGGTGGTGACGGCGGTTATGCCGCAATTGACCAAAACAATTCGGATGTTTTGTACGAAGAATATGTTTATCTCGATATGCACAAGACAACTAACGGGGGTACAAATTGGAACTCTTGCACTAACGGTTTAAGCGATGCAGGGAACGGTAATTACTGCCTGTTTATCGCCCCGTTTGCAATGGACCCTGAAAATTCCAATGTGTTAATTGCCGGCTCGGATAATGTTTGGCTAACAACCGATGCCGCAAGCAATTGGAAATCTTCAAGCGGTACTTTATCTTCCGGTGAAAAAGTAAGCGCCGTTACAATTGTAAAAAGCTCTTCTCCTTATCTGGGGTTTGCAGGTACGACGGACGGGAAAGTATTTGTTTGTACGAGTATGACAGGCAGCAGTGACAGTTGGACTGATATTTCTCCTTCCGGGAACAACGGTGCTTGGGTTCGCAGAATAACAGTTGACCTTAACGATTACAACAAAATTTACATTTGCTATTCGGGCTACAATAACGATGGGGTTACACCAACTAAGCACGTATGGTATTCAAGCAATCAAGGTTCAAGCTGGAGCGATATTTCTGGAAATCTACCGGACGCTCCTGTACATTCGTTGGTAGTCGATCCTATTAATTCACAAACGCTTTATCTCGGTACTGAGGTGGGCGTTTTTGAAACAACGGATAGAGGTGGCACGTGGAGTAGAAAAGGGGTTGGTATGCCTGATTACGCACCTGTTGATGAATTGGTAATCCAAAGCGGAACGAATAAACTTTTTGCTTTCACTCACGGTAGAAGTGCTTTTGTAACTACAAGTGCATTACCTGTAGAACTAACTTCTTTTAATGCTATTGTTAATAATGAAGTTGTAAAACTTTTCTGGCAGACAGCTACGGAAGTAAATAATTACGGCTTTGAAATAGACCGCCGAAGTTCAACATCGCAGAACTCCTCCACATCAGGATGGGAAAAAATAGGTTTTGTGAAAGGCTCTGGAAATAGTAATTCACTTAAGCAATATTCTTTCACAGATGTTGCCAATCGAGCGGGGAAATATTACTACAAATTAAAACAAATTGACGTTGACGGAAATTCTACTTATTCGAATATTATTGAAGTAAATATTAAAGCTCCTTGTAAATTTATATTGGCACAAAACTATCCAAATCCTTTTGGTGGGAAAACCGTATCAGGCGTTTCATTTACAAAAATAAAATACTCCGTCCCGTCAAACGCATCCGTTTCCTTGAAAGTTTTTGATGTGTTGGGGCGCGAAGTCGCTACGTTGATAAATGATGATTTGGAAAAAGGGAATTACCAGGCGGAATTCAAAGCTATGAACTTACCGAGTGGCACATACTTTTACCGTCTTATGGCAAAAGGTAAATTTGGTAAATTCAGCCAAACGAAAAAAATGGTTTATTTACGCTAACGAATAATTGAGATAAACCAATCCCGAGAATTGCGCTCTCTGCGAAAATTCTTTGCGCTCTTTGCGTGGAAAAATTTAAATCTTTGTTTCCCCGAAGTAAGTTTCAAAAGTATGCTTATTAGCTATCAACTTTTTTCGGGAAATATTTTATTCGCAGATTGTCCCCTCGACCAATGATTTCGGGAAACAATCCGCGAAATAATCTCCAGTAGGTTTTCCAAACACCGAACTTTCAAACCGTAGTACTGCCTTCCGTGTTAAAACTACCTTTACCTCAAATCGGAAAAGAGCAGAAAGACATTACGGAAATTTTTCTTAACGTTCATACCGAACTTAACAATCTTTTGTTTGTTACCTTTTTTCAAGGCGTCCTTAAGTTTTTTGAGCGTACGCCCTTCGGCTTTGATTGCTTTCTGCAACTTTTGAATTTTAGCCGGTGGAAATGAGTAGGTCTCATTGTCAAACTTTTGTTCGGCAAACGCTTTCCAATCTTTCTCCGCCTTGTTGACGGCTTTGGAAAGTGCGGAGATTAATTTCTTGTTCACATCTTTGGGCTTTTTGCCTTTTA
>WFQV01000171.1 GCA_015486905.1 Melioribacteraceae bacterium
CAAGGAATTCCAGAGAACGAAATTCAATTGCTTTTTAAACCTTTCAGCAAAATAAGCACCAAAACCACCGGGGGTGAATCAAGTATAGGTTTGGGCCTGAATATTGTTAAGAAAATTATTGATGGTCACAGCGGTAAGGTTTGGGCGGAAAGCCAAGTGGGAAAGGGAAGTAAATTTTATTTCTCTTTGCCTTTGCAAAATTGAATAGGAATACTGAATGCGTGACGAGTAACTTGATTGGATGATTGGATGAATGGATTGTCCGCCTACATCATCGCTACACTTGGGCTTCGGCGTGACAAGTTGGATAATTGAATGATTGTTCTGTTATTTTTTGATTAGAGATTGAGGTTAAGGTTGAGGTTGAGGTTAAGGTTGAGACTTGCTGCCGATTACAGAAAAAAAAGTGTGCAAAATAATTTGAACAAAGCTCCACACTGGCAAAATGTCATTAAACATTAGCTTTAGCTCGGGCGTTGTGAGAGAAAACACTAAGTGTTTTGGTGAGATTTTTTTTGCTTGTCCTGCTAAAGGTTTGAACCTGAACCGCCAACGGCGGGGAAAATAGTGACAAAGCTTCGAAGGAAAGTAATAAAATGAAAAATTTAGAGTTATTAAACAATGAATTAAAAAATTCGATTGCCGAACTAATCGGTTCATTAATAAAACGTAAATTAGATGTATCCAAAAAGGTATTAAATGAAATGAGAAAAATTCAGAAACTTTACAATGAATCGATGAAAATTTCCGAAAAACGATTTAGTGAATTGGTACATCGTTCTCCCGTTCCCATTGCTATTTATGAAGCTGTTAATAACGGCGATGATTTTGTTTTTGTCGAATTTAACCCGGCCGCCGAAAAAGTGGAAAAGATTAAAAAGAAAGATTTGCTCGGCAAAAAGGTTACCAAAGTTTTCCCAGGAGTAAAGGAATTCGGTTTGCTAAGTGTTTTTAAGGAGGTTTGGGAAACGGGAAAAGCAAGGCATTATCCGCTAAAGATTTACAAGGGCGATAGAATGCCGGTTACAAAGAAAATGATGTGTTTAAACTCCCTTCGGGTAGTATAGTTGCTATTTACAGGGATTTAACGGAGCAAATGATTGCCTAGGAGAAAATAAGAACAAGCGAAGAAAAATACCGTAATCTTTTTAACGGTCTCGACGATGCCGTGTTTATTCATCCTTTTCGGGAAGAAGGTTTTGACAAGTTTATTGAAGTTAACAACATTGCTTGTAAACGCTTAGGTTACACTCGAAAGGAGCTTTTAAATATGAGCGCTGCGGATATTTTCTCAAAAGAAAGTGTTAGAGAATGTGGTTCGAAAAGCAGCAGGGAAATAATGTCAAAAACAAAAAGGAGGATTTTTAAAGCTGTTCATATTACTAAAAAGGGTAAGAGGATTCCGGTTGAAAACTTCTTTGAATTTAATGGTGAAAAGGTAATTATTAGTGTTGCAAGGGATATTACGGAACGATTAAAAGCCGATGAAGAAATACGAAACAGAATGAAGGAGCTTGAAAAGTTTAGCAAATCGATGGTCGGCAGAGAATTGAAGATGGTTGAATTGAAGAAAAGAATTAATGAACTTAGAGCCAAGCTGGGGATGAAACCAAAATACAAAATGCAATAGACAAAAATCAGAGAACAGAAAGAAACAGGGTGGCTCAACGTAGCCCGAAAGATGCGAGGGAAGGCGGACAATCCAATTATCCAGTCATCCAACCATCCAAGATTTTAGTTTTGGCAAGAATCAACTTGTACCCCCCGCATTCTGCGGAGTAGCAATGGCGGAAATTCTTCATTCTTCATTTTTAATTCTTAATTCTTAATTAAATAATTGCCTCCTGTTTACATTGCATAAGATATTTTAATTTGTTAACTTTAATAAATAAAATCGTGTTAATAAAAATTCATTGAGCGATTAAATACACTATTTTTTTGAATTTTACGGGTCAAAAAAATATTCATGGATGAAGAAGTATATCGGCGGATTGTTGACTTTTTACCCTTCCCGGCAATGATTCACCAAGACATGAAAGTCGCTTACGCAAACGACATTGCAGCAAAGAACTTTGGTAGTGAAACAAAAGAGGAACTAATCGGTAAACCGATACTCTCTTTTATGTCCAAGGAATCTCTGCAAATTGCAAAGCAAAGAATTGAATTAATGTTGGAGAAAGGTACTGCTGTTGAGCCTCTTATTGAAAAAGTACTCCGTAAAAACGGGGATGTAATAGAAATAGAAATAACCGCTTTCCCCATTACTTACAAAGGTAAACCTGCAATTTTTCTTGTGGCTCAGGATAGAACTCCTATTAAAAGAGCTTACGATGAAATTAAAGAAAAAAACATTGAATTGGGAAATATTAGGAAAGCCAATCTTAATATTATTGAAGATTTGACTCTCGAAATTAAAGAGAAGAAGAAAATTGAAGAAAAACTAAGGGCGAGCGAAGAAAAATTTCGTACAATTTTTGAATCTTCTCCTGATGCCGTCTTTATTATGAAAAACGAGGTCTTCGTCGATTGCAATAAAGCCGCCTTAAAAATGTTTGATTGTAAAAAAGAAGACTTAATTGGCAAGACACCGGTAGATTTTTCTCCTGAATTTCAACCGGATGGTAAACCTTCAATTAAAAAAGCTCAAAGTTTTATTAAAAATGCTTATCTCGGATACCCTCAGTTCTTAGAATGGCGGCATTTAAAATTGAACGGTGAAACATTTGATGCCGAAGTCAGATTAACGAGATTTAAATTAGGCAAGGAGAAATATTTAAGTGTTATCGTTCGGGACATTTCCGAACGTAAAAGAATGATAGAAAACCTCGAAGAAAACGAAGAGCGCTTTAGAACACTTGCTTCTTCTACCTCAACGGCAATCTTTGTTTATCAAGGAGAAAGATTTATTTACGGCAATAAAGCCACATTAAAATTAATCGGTTATTCGGAAAAAGCGTTTACTCAAGTTCGTTTTTGGGATGTGGTTCACCCCGATTTTAAAGAGCTTATCCGCCGGCGCGGGATGGCAAGGCAACGGGGTGAAAAAGTGCCTAATAGATATGAGTTTAAGATAATTACAAAAGACGGGGAAGAACGGTGGATTGACTTTACTGCAGGGAAAATTATTTGGAAAGGCAAACCCGCCGCCATAGGTACGGCGTTCGATATTACCAATAGGAAAATAGCCGAAGAATATTTAAAAGAGAGCGAAGAAAGGTTTCGCTCACTTGCCGAACTTTTACCCGTAGCTGTTTTTGAAACAGACTTAAATATTAAAATTATTTATGCAAATAGAAAGGCTTTTGAACTTTTTAAGTTCACCGATAGAGATTTGAAAAAAGGCATTGACGGATTAAAATTAATTGGAGAAAACGATAGAGAGAGGGCTGTTAAAAATGTTAGAGTAATTTATGAAAAAGGACTTTCAGGATTTGCCGAATATACGGCGGTAAAGAAGGACGGCACAACTTTCCCAACGATTTTTAGGACCAACACCATTGTTAAAAACGGAAAAGTAATAGGATTAAGAGGCGTTGTTGAAGATATTACTCAGCAAAAAAGGAGCGAAGCAATCTTAAGAATACAGTATGAAATTGCTCATGCCGTTTCAACAGCGAAAAATCTCGAAGAACTTTTTAATATTGTTCAAACGGAATTAAATCAACTTATTGATTCAAGTAATTTGTATTATGCCGAATATGATAAGGAGCATAATAAATTTGTAGCTCCTTTTGAAAGAGACGAAAAAGACAATATTGCCGAATGGGTAGCCGAAGGTTCGTTGTCGGGTTATTTAGTGAAAAAGGGCAAAGTACTTTTACTTAATAAGGTTAAAATAGAAGAAATGAGTAAATCGGGGGAGATCCAAGAAGTAGGCACTTTACCCGAACAATGGCTTGGTACGCCGATTAAATCCAAAGGGAAAATTATCGGAGTCCTTGCAATTCAAAGCTATAAAAACCCCAAGGCGTACGACAAATATTCGGCGGATATTTTGGAAATAATTGCAAATCAAATTAGTTCATATATTGAACAAAAGAAAATTGAAATGGAAGCGCTTAAGCTTTCACGTGCGGTAGAGGAAAGTCCTAGCGCTATTTTTATTACCGACACCGATTGGAGAATTCAGTACGCAAATCCGAAGCTGTCCGAGATTTCCGGCTATTCTAATGAAGAGTTAATCGGGCGAAAAACAAGCATCTTTAAATCCGGTATGCACAGTGATTTTTATCTGGAATATATGAAAGAAGCCGTTGCTAAAGGCAGCGATTGGGCCGGAGAATTCGTTAATAAAAAGAAGAACGGCGAACTCTTCTGGGTTAGGTCTTCCGTCTCTCCATTACTGAATGATAAGGGGCATATTGTTAATTACATTATCGTTCAGGAAGATATTACGGAAAAGAAAAAGATGGAAGAAAAGTTAATGGAATCCGAAGCACACTTCCGCTCCGTGTGGGAAAATTCCCACGATGCAATGAGGTTGGTAAATTCCAAAGGTGAAATAGTCGATGTTAATAATGCATTTTGTGAACTGGTTGGAAAGAGTAAAAACGAATTATTAGGAAAGCCATATTTTGTTATTTACAAAAATTTTCAAGTGGAAAAAGGGGTTGAAATTTTTCCCAAGAGATTTAATGATGTAGAAAAACAAACAAAATTTGAATCGGAGGTTCAGCTGTGGAACGGCAAGAGATATTGGCTTGAGTTGTCTAACTCGGTTCTGAAATTCAAAGACAAATCTCCACTAATGTTAAGCATAATCCGTGATATTAGCCAAAGGAAAGAGATGATTTGGGCTACAATCGAGGCAAAAGAGAAAGCGGAGGAAATGAACAGAATTAAAACCCAATTCTTTATTTACATGAGCCACGAATTGAGAACTCCTTTTATGGGAATAATGGGTTATGCTCAATTATTAAGCGACGAATTAAAAGACCCGCTTTTACAATCAATGACGAAGGGAATCATAAACACTTCCAAACGAATGCTTGATACGTTAAATAATATTTTAGATGTTACCAAGCTTGAGTTTGACCAAAACGAAATGGTTTATTCGGACGTTAATCTCGGAGAAGCCGTATTGGATGTTTACAATAATTTCCTTGTAGCCGCTAGAGAGAAAAATATTAAGTTGATTAAAAAAATTCCGAAGGAGGAAATTACATTCAAAACCGACAGAAGAATCATTTACGGAATCTTGAATAATCTTGTTAACAATGCCGTTAAATTTACGGATTCGGGTTTTGTTGAAATAAAGCTTAATCGATTGAACCTGAAGAATAATCAAGCAATACGTCTTACAATAAAAGATACGGGTGTGGGGATACCCATTGAAAAACAGAAGTTAATTTGGGAGGAATTCCGTCAGGCAAGCGAAGGTACTGCACGTGCTTACCAGGGCTCAGGCTTGGGATTAACGATTGTTAAAAAGTATGTTGAAATGCTTAACGGGAAGATTACGTTAAAAAGCGAGGAGAATAAGGGAAGTACATTCATTGTGGAGTTGCCGATTGACGGGAATAATGTTTAATTTTAAGGGGTTTTAAAAATGATTGAAGAAAGCAACAAGAAAAAATTGCTTTACGTCGAGGATGACCAGCCGTCATTGGATACGGTTAGTTTACTGATTAAAAAATGGTACAATGTTGACACGGCATCGAATGCCGAAGAAGCATTGGAGAAAGTAAAGAACAACGAGTATGCTGCAATATTAATGGATATTAACTTAGGGTTCGGTATGAACGGAATAGAACTTACAGATCACATCAGGGAAGTTCCGGGTTACAAAGAAACTCCGGTTATTGCAGTTACTGCTTTTGCGAGTATTACGGAAAAAAGAGAAATTATGTCACATCAATTAACTCATTATATTTCCAAGCCGTTCTTCCGAGAGGACTTGTTAAAAATAATCGACGAAGCAATAAACGGAAGAGAAAATAAAATTTATGAATAGCATATCGCGGCAAGCCGCAATTAAGAATTAAGAATGAAATAATCCGTGATAATCTGTGTTATCTGCCTGCCACGCCGAAATGAAATGAAGGCTGGTGGTTAAAGGAAAGAAAATCCACAGACCCGCCTGCCAGCGGGCAGGTTTGCACGGAA
>WFQV01000172.1 GCA_015486905.1 Melioribacteraceae bacterium
TCCCAAAACAGGGTTTGAAACAAAAAATATCTTTTCTCCGTTTTGCATTGTGTTGAAACCGTCTTTTAACTCCGACGGATTGTATCTTTTCATTATTTCATTAATGTCTGCGTAATTATAGTTTACGCTTTCAATTTCGTCTCTGCTCAAAAAGCCGGGGCAATAAGTAATGTTAAATCTGCCTTCCGACGAGCCATGAATTAAATGAGCTGCTGCGGCAAGGTTATTTTTTAAGTCTTCGTTCTCTTCAACAAATTTCAAAATTTCAGGTGTGGTTCTGTAACCGTACTTTCTAATTAATTTGTCAATCTCTTTATCCTCACCGAACTCTTTCAGACCGGGTGCTATTATTATTAATTTCCCTCCGTCAGCTATTGCCATCCTTGTTCTGTAAATGCTTTTATTCCCAAGCCACGTAGATTTGAATTCGGAAGGGTCGAGATAAACAACAACCTTGTCGAGCGGCTTATCCAACATTTCGAAATTCACCTTCAAAGAAAGCTCGGCGGCAAGTTTAAATGTATTGTAGTCATCACCGATATAAAGTCCTTTGACTTTGTATTCACCGCCTTCGGTTTTTCCCACGACGGTAAGAATGTAAAGAATCGGCAAATCGCCGGCAAAATTATCCGAAGCATAGTTCAGAACTTTTCGTACAGGTGTATCCGCCCTTCCCATTATTCTTTCCATTCCGTAAACCGCACCGAGGAAATGGCTTTTGTTAATCCCGTCCACCCCGCCTGTACCGACGAAAATATTTTTATTGTAATTAGCCATTCCGATTACTTCGTGGGGAACAACTTGCCCGATGGAAAGGATTAAATCGTGACCGCCTTCCGTTAACATTTTATTTACTTGTGCGGGCCAGTCGAAATTAGCTCTGCCCTCGGACACCTCATAAACAAAATCTTTCGGAACAACGCCCAGCGTTGCCAAATCTTCCCGCCAATTATGAATGCGAAAAAGGTTCAGCGGTACACCCTTGTACATCTTCCTCAATTGTTCCTCGGTCATCGGAGTGTGTGTGCCAAGCGCAGGCAAAACGTCGGTTAATTTGTCAGGAATGTAATTATAAATCATCCCCGTTATTTCCCCTGCGTACGAATAGAAACGTGTAAAATCCGGAGGCACAGCTAATACTTTCCGTAGAGGTTCAAATTTATCGAGCACCGCGAAAAGCTCCGTTTTAATTTCATCATCAGTTAAATAACCGTCAATATTTTCTTTAGCCGAATAGATCATTTTGTTCGTCTCCACGGAGGATTTAAGGGTAAACTTTTTTCAAATTCATTTAAAATCTGCCTTTGATATTCACCGGCAAAGCTACCATCGAAAAATTTGTCGATCGCCTCAAAGTAAAACCTTTCCCACGATTCCTCTTCGCGACCCGGAATAACAGGATAAAACAACACTCCGTTTTCTTCGGCGGCTTTTAAATCGCCCGGAGCATCGCCTACCATTAAAATTTTATCTTTTTCGTACTTTCCCACAGCAGCAAATTTAAGATGTTCTTTTTTCGTACCGTATTCCTGACCTGCAATTGCATTCACAAATTTATCTATCGAATGTTCTTCCCATTCGCGCTTTAATGCTTCGATGGGCGTTTGCGAAACAACAATTGCATCGGCTCGTGAACTAAGTTTCTCAATCGACTCCTGTGCAAAATTAAACGGTGGAATGCCGTGAACCATTTCTGCTATTTCCTTATTAACAGCCAACGACCATGAATAGACAAGGTTAATTGTTTCGTCTTTAACTTTATCGGCGTAACTTTTTAAAGTGGGATTGCTCAATTTTGTTTCTTCCGAAATCCATTTTTTTAAGAGGCTCAAATCGGGTAATTCCGCATTTCGTCTTTTAACCTCTTCCCTTTCACTAAGAAGCTCCGTTGTTTTTACCAAAGCTTTAAATCTGTTTGTCCCCCTCGTCTTAGAATAAAGATTTACGAATTCCCACGCCTCGCGCGCGAATCTTGAAATTTTTTGCAGCTCGAAATACTTAATAAAATTAGGGCAGAAACACTCTTTTTGTTTGATTTCCATCGTGTCGAACACACACCCGTCGGAATCTATTCCAACGAAAAAATCCTTTGTCGGATTTAAGTTTAACAGTTCCTGTTGTAAATTATCAGCCATTTTTTATATCACACAACAATATTTTTTACCTTTTTACGCGCGCATTTCCTTCCCAAATGCTCCAGACCATTGCTTCATCTGCCGGTTGTGCGTAATCCGTTTCGAACGTTGTTGCCATTGCTCCTGTTGCCCAGCCGAATTGAATCCATTTCTCCGGCTCCCAATTTTTTAAAATTGCGTAGATTAGACCACCCACAAAACCATCTCCTCCGCCTATTCTATCCAGCACGTTTATCTCACGGGGTTTTACGACGTGCCAATTTTCGCCTTCCAGCATTATCGCTCCCCAAAGGTGTTTGTTTGCGTTCACTACCTGTCTTAATGTGGTTGCAAACACCGAAGCGTTGGGGAATTGCTGTTTTACTCTTCTAATCATTTCTTTAAAATTGTCGATTTTATCCTCTATTTCCTTACCGCCGGCTTCGGGGCCTTCGATGCCAAGGCACAGTTGAAAATCTTCTTCATTGCCGACAAGAATATCCGAAAGGGATGCAATCTCGGTAAAGGCATTTCTTAATTCCTCTTCACGTCCCTTCCAAAAAGAAGCGCGGTAATTTAAATCGAACGAAATGCGCGTTCCGTATTTTTTAGCCGTCCGAGCTAATTCAAGGCAAAAAGTGCTTGTCTCCGGTGACAACGCCGCTATCAATCCCGACATATGAATAATTTGAACACCTTCTTCGCCAAATATTCTTTCCAAATCAAAATCCTTTACATTAAGCGTCCGTCCCACTTCGCCGGCTCTGTCGTTGTGTACTCTGGGTCCCCTCAGTCCGAAACCGCTGTCGGCAATATTAAATTGATGACGGTATCCCCACGGGCCGCCTTGTTCAACATCTTTTCCTTCGAAATCCATAAAGCGCTTTCTCAGATTGCTTTTAATAAATTTTGCAATGGGACTGTCCTTAACAAAGACAGTTAAAACTTTTACGGGCAATCCCAAATAAGAAGAAATACTTGCCACGTTTGTCTCGGCGCTTGTTGCCTGAAGTTTAAAAACATCGCTGCTGTGAACAGGCTGACCGTTTAATGGGGTTATTCTAACTCCCATGCTTGTAGGAACAATAAGAGAATATTTAAAGTCTTTTTTTAA
>WFQV01000173.1 GCA_015486905.1 Melioribacteraceae bacterium
GCTTTTAGCCTTAAACGGTCGATTTCTTCGTTAACGGAAAAATCTTTCTCAATGTAAAGATCGTTTTTCACAACGTATGCTTCGGGCTGGTAGTAATCGTAATAACTGATGAAAAACTCAACCGCATTTTCCGGGAAGAATGCTTTGAACTCGGAGTAGAGCTGTGCCGCTAAAGTTTTATTGTGGGAAATAATTAGAGTCGGTTTGTTAACGTTGGCAATTACGTTCGAGATTGTAAAAGTCTTCCCGCTGCCGGTAACGCCTAAAAGAACTTGGTGTTTGTCCCCCCGCAGAATTCCTTCCGTAAGTTCGGCAATCGCCTTCGGCTGATCGCCTGAGGGCTGGTAGTTTGAAACTAATTTGAATTTTTCCATCTGGTTTCAATTATTGAAATTTCTTTTGCAGAGAAAATATTTTAAACTTTAAATATATTGTTAAATGATCGCAGAGAAAAATATTAATCCCGTTTCGGACAAAGGTACATGTTTAAAATCAGTGGCAAAAAATAAAAAATCAGAAACAAGAAATGTTTTTCGTTAGACGCAAGACGTTAAAGTTGATGTCTAGCGGGTTGAAAATGGAAAGCAAACAATGCAATAAAATGCTTAAAAATAATGTTGCACATATTGACTTTCCCCTCGCATTTTACGGGGACTTCTTGAAATGACTGAATAGTGCTTTTTGAACAGCCCCTTAATGAAAAAATCTCCTTTACTGAACAACTCTTTTTTAATGTAACATTTCAGCAATGATCTGTTGCCAAAAATCCATTTATCCAACTTGTCTCGGCGTAGGGCGAACAAAGTGAGGGAGACGACGGAACATCCCTCCAACCTGTAGCGCCGTACCCCACAAATGCGGGGGAAGTCGGACCATCCTTAGCGCGGCAAAGCTGGCAACCAATTTCTCAATTTCAATTATTACGAAAAGTTTAAAATATTTTGACAAAAAAAACGAAAATTTGATTGAGGATACTATTCAACACTTTTGAAGATGTTCATTTTTCAAACCTATTCATCCTTTCCCTACTTCCATGCATGGATGGTTGGATGATTGGATGGTTGGATATTGAGACGTCATTGCGATTCCATAGTATACTTGGGAATGCGGACAATCCATTCATCCAATTATCCAATCATCCTTAACTCGGCAAAGACAGCAGCCAATTTCACAATTTCAATTATTACAAAAAGTTTAAAATATTTTGACAAAAAAAAACGAAGATTTGATTGAGGATACTATTCATGCAAAAGTCTGTTTTATCCGGCATACCCCGAGCTTCAGCTTTAGAAGAGTAAATAAAATGATAAAACATTCAAGAGGAAAAGACAAACTAAAATATTTTTCGCCACCAAATTTGAACTTGTACCAGAGAACTTCCCCCTTTACTATCTTAACAATATTATTGTTATTCATTATATTTGCACTTTGATTTAACTATTTTGAGGTGAACCATAGCAAAGAAGAACATAAACGAAGTTATTGAGAAAATTGTCTCTCTGGCAAAGAGGCGCGGTTTTGTTTTCCAATCGAGTGAAATATACGGGGGGCTAAACGGCTGCTGGGATTACGGTCCCTTGGGAGTTGAACTGCTCAGAAATATTAAAGAGGAATGGTGGAAGGCGATGACCTACCGCGAGGATGTTGAGGGATTGGATGCCGCAATACTAATGCACCCGCGTGTATGGGAAGCCTCCGGTCACGTGGAAAACTTTACCGACCCTATGATTGATTGTAAGAAATGTAAAGCCAGGTTCAGATTGGACACATTGGGCGATTCTATTTCCGAAAAAAAGAAAACCAAAATCCTTAGAAATTTTGAAGAAGCAATCTCGCAGGATAGTTCAAAATACGAACAATTAAAAAATATTTACGATTTGCACGAAGATATCGAAGAGAGATTCGAAGCAATCCTGGAAAACAAATTTCTTTCCAAAGAATTGCTGAAAGAAATAAGCTGCCCGAACTGCGGAACTAAGGGGGAATTCACAGAACCGCGGAGTTTTAACTTAATGTTTAAGACCTCCATAGGCTCTGTTGAAAACGTGAACAATGTTGTTTATTTGCGACCGGAAACCGCTCAGGGAATATTTGTGAATTTTCTGAACGTTCAAGCCTCAAGCAGACAAAAATTGCCTTTCGGTATTGCACAAATAGGGAAAGCATTCCGTAATGAAATTAATACAAAGAATTTTCTCTTCCGCACACGGGAATTCGAACAGATGGAAATGCAGTATTTTGTAAATCCTTCCGACGATAAAAAATATTACGACGAGTGGAAAAGCAGAAGAATTCAATGGTACAAGGATTTGGGAATGACGCCCGAAAAACTCCGCTTCCATAATCACCCTCCGGATAAATTAGCGCATTACGCAAAGGAAGCAACGGATATTGAATACGAATTTCCCTTCGGCTGGGGCGAAATAGAAGGAATTCACAACCGCACGGATTTTGATTTGCGAAGGCACGAAGAATATTCGGGTAAGTCCCAAAAATATTTCGACGACAGAACAAAAGAAAAATTCATCCCCTACATTATTGAAACTTCCGCAGGGGCAAGCCGCGGATTCATGGCCTTCCTTGTAGATTCTTACCACGAGGAGGAGGTAAAAGGAGAGAAAAGAGTTGTGCTCCGTTTGCACCCGAAATTAGCACCCATCAAAACAGCAATATTCCCTCTCGTCAATAGAGACGGTATGCCGGAAGTAGCGCGTGAAATAGAAAAAGCCTTACGCCCGCATTTGAGAGTCTTTTACGACAACAAAGGTGCGGTCGGAAGACGCTACCGCCGTCAAGATGAAGCAGGAACGCCCTACTGTATAACGGTTGATACGCAGACGCTTCAGAACGGAACGGTAACCGTTCGCGAACGCGACTCAATGGATCAAGTAAGAGTAAATA
>WFQV01000174.1 GCA_015486905.1 Melioribacteraceae bacterium
ATCCATGCATCCACTCATCCAATCATCCATTTATGCAAGGTTTTCGATTTTGCAAGAACCAACTTAACCTTCTTCAGTAAGCTTCTTTCCGTTTTCCACTTTAAACTAATAATGATAATAACGTCTAGCGTCTTACCTCTTGCTTGTCACGACGTAGTCAAGCGAAGCGCAGACGAAGGCGGGCGTCTCGCGTTTAACTATTTCTTATTTCTCGTTTCTTCTTTCTTATTTTTTGCCATTGATTTTAAATCTGTACCTCTCTGAACCTTCACGATTTATCGCTATGTGCTCAATTTAATCTTAAAACATTTTTTACTTTCCCTGAAAAATTATTTATTTTTAAAATAAAGTTTTTGGGGTTCATTTTTAAAAATCGGAGGCTAAAATGAGTTCAAAACAAGCTAAAGCAATCATTTCCAAACTACTGGAAGATGCAGGAATTGAAATAAACGGAAGCAAGCCTTATGATATTCAAATCCACAATGAAAGATTTTACCAAAGAGTATTAAGCGAAGCATACTTGGGCTTCGGTGAATCTTACATGGATGGCTGGTGGGATGCCGAACGTCTCGACGTACTAATCACAAAACTTGCACTTGCAAAGTTAGACGAAAAAATAAAAGGCAACTGGAAAATTGCGTGGCACATTTTACGCTCTAAACTTTTTAATCTACAAACGACTTCCCGCTCTTTCGAAGTTGGACAAAAGCATTACGACATCGGCAACGACCTTTACGAAGCAATGCTTGACAAAAGGTTAAATTACACTTCGGCTTATTGGAAAAACGCTTCAAATTTGGACGAAGCTCAGGAAGCAAAACTCGAATTAACATGTCAAAAGCTAAATCTCGAAGAGGGAATGACAATTCTTGAACTCGGCTGCGGCTTCGGCTCTTTTGCCGGTTACGCTGCAGAAAAGTACGGGGTAAAAGTTACCGGTTACACGGTTTCCAAAAATCAATACGAATACGCAAAAGAACGTTACAAAGATTTGCCCGTAGAATTTAAACTTGCCGATTACAGAACCGCCGAAGGCAAATATGACCGAGTAATTTCAATCGGAATCATGGAACACGTCGGTTACAAAAATTATCGTACTTACATGGAAGTTGTCAAAAGGACTTTGAAGTTTGACGGAATCGGATTCGTGCATACAATCGGGAGGAACGACAGCGCCACAACGGCAAACCCCTGGATCACAAAATACATTTTCCCAAACGGTATGATTCCTTCCATTGCCCAAATTTCCAAAGCAATGGAAAATATATTTGTAATTGAAGACCTTCACAACTTCGGACCGTATTACGACAAAACCTTAATGGCGTGGTACAACAACGTAAACGCCGCTTGGGACGAACTGAAGAAAAAATACGACGAACGTTTTAAACGAATGTGGGATTTTTACTTACTAAGCAGCGCTGCCGGTTTCCGCTCCCGGGGCACACAGCTGTGGCAATTTGTTTTTACACACGAAGGTAGGGAACAACCTAACGTCAGGATTTGCTAAATGATTGAACACGAAGTTATTATTGTAGGTGGAGGTCCTGCCGGCTCCGCCGCCGCACTTAAATTAAAAAAAGCCGGCAAAGACGTTATTACTCTTGACAAAAGAAATTTTCCGCGGGTAAAACTTTGCGCAGGGTGGGTTACCCCGAAAGTTTTCAAACTACTGAATGTAGGGCCCGGAGATTATCCCTACGGATTATTAAAGTTCAAAAAGCTTTACTACGACTTCGGAAAATTTACTCTCCCCGTTCCAACCAAACAATATTCAATAAGGCGATTTGAATTCGACAATTGGCTTCACGAATTATCGGGTGTGGAAATTATTCAACACAAAGTTAAAGCAATTGAAAAAAATAACGACCATTTTGTAATCGACGGGAAATTCAAAGCAAAATACTTAATAGGTGCCGGCGGAACGAATTGCCCCGTTTACAATATTTTATTTAAAGAAGTAAATCCCCGTCCTGTGGAGAACAAAATTGTTGCAATGGAAGAAGAATTCGA
>WFQV01000175.1 GCA_015486905.1 Melioribacteraceae bacterium
AAACGGAGCGCCATTGAGAATCCTATTCCAAAACAAAAATATTTTTCTTTGCGCAAATCTCTTTGAGTATCTCGGGCCAAACAGTTACGCTTACTTCTCCAAGGTGCGCTTTACGTAATAAGTACATCATCGTTCTCGACTGCCCGATGCCACCGCCGATACTGAGCGGTATTTCATCGTTTAGAATTGCTTGGTGGTAAGGCATCTTAAGGAAATCCAACTGCCCCGTAATTTCAAGTTGCTTCTTCAACGTTTCTTTCGTAACTCGGATTCCCATTGAGGTAAGCTCGTGCCTGCGGCGGGTTACGGGATTCCAAACGAGGATGTCGCCGTTTAAGCCGTGCATTTTCACGCCGTCTTTTACTATCGTCTCGCTTACCCAGTCGTCGTAATCCGCGGCACGCAGCTCGTGCGGATAGCCGTCCTTAAGCGTCCAGCCGATACCGATAATAAAAACAGCCGGGTATCTTTTCAGAAGCTCCGTCTCCCTTGCTTTGCGCGGGAGGTCGGGGAACATATCCAGCACTTCCTCTGCGTGGAAGAATGTAAGTTCCTCGGGGAAATCTGGGTACTTGTCCGACTTTAATTGTGGGAACATCTCTTGTGCATATTTGCCGGCGCCCCGGAGGACTCTCCAAATCTTGCGGACAACATCTTTTAAGAAATCAAGATTCCTTTCATCTTCGGTTACTACCCTTTCCCAGTCCCACTGGTCAACGTAAACGCTGTGGTCGTGGTCTAAGAAATAGTCTTTCCTAACGGCACGCATATCGGTTAAAATGCCTTCTCCTACTTTACAGTCGAATTGTTTAAGAGCAACGCGTTTCCATTTGGTTGCCGCTTGAACTATCTGCGCATCAATCGGGTGCTTCTCGTTGTCGTTCGAAATGTGAAATTGAATCGGTGTGCGTGAACCGTCGCGGTCAAGGTAATCGTTCACTCCGCTGTTTACGTCAACAATCAACGGAACTTGCACCATCATTAAATTAAGTTCTTTGCTAAGATTTTCTTCAATGTAATTCTTAACCGCGTAAAGAGCTTTCATTGTTTCACGCGGCGTTAGAAGGGATTTGTAATCATCGGGTAAAATTTTTTCTAGTTCGGAATAATCCCCGATACCGGGTCCCGCCAAATCAGCTTTCTTATCGTACATTTGCTCCTCCAAAATAATGAATGGGAATATTTACGTCACTAAACTAAATTACTTTTCTTGAAAAAACAAGCACTGTTAGATAAACACGAGAATGCGGCTAAAGCCATTTATTTCTCTTCTCTCCGTTTGCTGAAGCAAACGGCAATTTAACTGAAATTAACAGCAATGTTTACTTAAATAAAGAACCATTTGACTAAATTAATCAGAATATTAAAAGCACAAAATTGCCGTCAAATTTATTCGACGGCTGAAAAAGGCAACTAACTTCTCCGGGCTTTAGCCACATTGTTTGAACGCTTAAAACTTCTTCCATTTTTGTATTCGTTTCCGACATTCTTCTTGTGGTAAGCGGTTATTAATTTCCAGTAAATCCTTCATTTTCTCCGAAAGAATTCGTGGAGACAAGATTTTGTTTTTTTCTAATAAGTCGAACACCCAAATTATACCCCTTACTTCTAATCCTCTCTTTTTAGCAAACCTTCTTAAGTTTCCGTCTCCACTCAGCAATATTGCTCTCTTTTCAATTGCGAAGTAAAACACTTGACTATCCGTCAAAGAGATACCGCTGTTTTCATCATATATTTTCCGAACTTTGTTTAGCTGCCACTCCGTAGATTCAAGAATTTCTATTTTATCGTGTAATGCCGCTGCAAATATTTTTGCTTGTTTTATTTCGTCAAGTTCATAAATTACTAAATCTGTGGTTGTTATTTCCAAAGGGAGTTCAAAAAAGACATCCAGTAGTTCCAAATCAATAAGATCAATTAAAATATTTGTATCGCTTACAACTATTTTCATATTATTAATTCAATCTTCATTTCTAAATTTGATATAGTTGTATTCAATAAACTGGCTGCCTTGCTCAAAGTGATTATGCCCTCGGCAACTGCTCTGTGTACTAAATTATTAAATCTTTCCGGTTTCTCCTTTGCTTTATATTCTCCCGGTTCTTTCCGACGCCAATTATTTTTATTTACAATAATATTAAATTTTTTATATGAAGAATCGCCGATGACTCCTAATTGATGTAATCTTTTTGCAATCGCCTGGATTGAAATCCCATATTCTTCTTTTATGCTTATTAATTCAGTAAGCGCTATCTTACTTCTATGCGCGCCGCCAAATTCTTTAATTATTTGTTCCTTTGGTATTAAAAATGCCCCGGCAAAGGTATGACAGTACTTTTCCTTTTCTTTCTCATTTTCAACAGAGTCTAACTTCAAAAGCAAATGTCCTAATTCATGAGCCACGGTGAACCTTAGACGCCCGGTGTCTTCAATTTTCTTATTTACTATTATAATCGGAATACCGCCGGCAAAATTTGCTAATCCGTCAAAATCTTTATTCACATCAATATAAATTACTTTTATGCCGTTATCTTCAAGGGTCTCAATAAGGTTTGGTATCGCATTATTTCCAAGATTCCAACTTTTCCTTAATTTCAGTGCCGCTTCTTCAACATCTTCTATTTTTTTAATTTCAAAATTTTCGAGCGGATTTTCCCAAACGGTGTTTTCGCCCAATAAATTTTCAATTTCTAAATATCTTGATATTATATCTCTCGCTTTAGCTTCAATTCGCTCTTTTTCTTTTTTAGTTAAACGCACTTTTTTCCGGTATTCGAAGTTGCCTAAATCAATAATTTGTTTTCGGAAAAAGTACTCGGGTCTTACTCCCAAGGCTTTTGACAACATGATTACAGTTCGGCTGTCAGGTTTACGTTTCCCTTTCTCATAATTGTTTATTGCCTGCTTAGTAATATCGCCCATTTGTTGGGCTAACTGTTCTAATGACAATCCTGCCATTTTTCTTGCGGATTTTAATCTTTCGCCAAACATAATAATACATTCTGTTTTTGTTGTTGACAAATTAACTAATTCTTAAACAAACGTCAACAGATATTGTTTCGCGATATTAACTTTTTTGTCTAATTCAAAAATCAAAACACAATTACATTTACCAATGTGATTCCCTTAATTTGTAATCTCACTCAGCCACATTGAATTCCCACAAAGTTGCAGGCATTTGTTTTGTCACAATTTTTTCTTTTCCAAAACGGACTTACCAAAAATTGCGCCAAAAGGTGATCGGTTGGGCAATGTGATTTTGTATTCCCACAACTGAAGTTGTGGGTTAATGATATGAACTACTGGGATTAAGAGCCAAAAACAAGATGCAGATAATCTCATTAACCAATTACTTCAGTCATTGGATTAAAGAGGAAGCAAACGAATCACATAACCTGTTTACAGGTTTGTGTGAAAGAGGTTTTGCTGAGTGGGGAAACCAGTGAACTGGTTAGCCAAGCCACACGACTGAAAACGTGGGTTAACGAAAGTAAAAATTAGATTGAAATGACAGTGTGTTTTCTTTTCCTGTCATGCCGAACGAAGTGAGACATCTCTTTATTATGGTAAAATGAAATGAGCAAACTCAACATTCCATTCTTCCAATATTCCAACACCCCATTCACCATTCACAACTTACCATTTACAGTTCACAATTCAACCATCCATTTATCCAACTATCCATCAATCCCTCTTCCGAATGAAAGAGAAATGCGGCTAAAGCCATTTATTTCTCTTCTCTCCGTTTGCTGAAGCAAACGGCAATTTAACTGAAATTAACAGCAATGTTTACTTAAATAAAGAGCCATTTGACTAAATTAATCAGAATATTAAAAG
>WFQV01000176.1 GCA_015486905.1 Melioribacteraceae bacterium
GAAAACCACGAATTCAACCTTATTTTGATAAACTATGATGAGCCGGAAAAGAACATTTATAGTATTGTCGCTAAAATCTTTGTTTTTTTTGTCAAAATATTTTTGCTGTAAAGTTTTTAATTCATAATTCATCATTCATAATTGCGGCTTGCCGCGATATGTTATTGTTCATGAATTGTTGCACTTTAATGTGCCGAATCACGGGAAACTTTGGAAAAGTTTAATGACTGCTTATCTTGGAGATTATGAAAAAATAGAATTGAAACTAAAAAAGATTGTAAATGAAGAAAGAAGCCAGCTTTAATTCCAAACATATCCCGATTTATTAGGAAAAGCGTGCAATCCCAATCCTGAGAAAAAGAATTCCGAATACGAGAGCTGTTGTCAAACTTCTTACCTCTTGCGTCTCACGTTCAACTATTTCTTATTTCTAGTGTCTTCTTTCTTATTTTTTTATTTTTTGCCACCAATTTTAAACCTGTACCAATTTAGAATTTAGAATTTAGAAGGAAGAATTAAATTTTTATCATGCGCTATTTTAAGGTTATTTCAAATTGTATTTGAGTAGTCGGCTTGTAATTGCTATTACAACAGTCAATGATTATTTTAGTCTTCTTAAATTAAATTTAATATGAAGAAAGTAAGAAATTTCAGTATAATTGCACACATAGATCACGGGAAATCCACAATTGCCGATATGCTTTTGGAGAAGACAGGTTCGGTATCGGAGAGAGAAGCGAAAGAGCAACTGTTGGACGATATGGATTTGGAACGTGAAAGGGGAATTACAATCAAATCCCACGCAATTCAAATGCACTACAAAGCCGATGACGGAGAGCTTTACACATTGAATTTAATTGACACTCCCGGGCATGTGGATTTTTCTTACGAGGTTTCGCGCTCCTTAGCCGCTTGCGAAGGAGCTTTGCTGGTAGTGGATGCCGCACAAGGAGCGGAAGCTCAAACGATAAGCAACCTTTATTTGGCGGTTGATGCAAACCTTGAAATTGTTCCCGTAATAAATAAAATTGACCTTCCCAGTGCCCGTATTGATGTTGTAAAACAACAGATAATCGATTTAATCGGTTGTGACGAATCGGAAATAATTCTTGCAAGTGCAAAAGAAAGAATCGGCTACAAGGAAATTCTTGAAGCAATTGTTAAAGTAATTCCGCCACCTAAAGGTGACGATAGTAACCCTTTGCAGGCTTTAATCTTCGATTCCGTTTTTGATTCTTACCGAGGTGCTATTGCTTACGTACGCTTGTTTAACGGAGTGTTGAAGGAGAAAGACGAGGTTGTTTTTTTCACAAACGGTAAAAGATTTTTAGCCGAAGAAGTAGGAGTATTAGGGCTCAAACGTGTACGTACCAAAGAACTTCACGCAGGGGATGTGGGCTATTTGATTGCAGGTGTAAAAGACGTTCACGATACGAAAGTGGGAGATACAGTTACACATTTCCGGGAAGGAGCCGAAAAACCTTTGCCCGGTTACAAAGAAATTAAACCGATGGTTTACAGCGGTCTCTATCCTTCCGTTTCCGATGATTACGAAGATTTGCGAGATGCTTTGGACAAATTAAAACTTAACGATGCATCTCTTGTTTACATTCCCGAAACTTCTGTTGCTTTGGGGTTCGGTTTCCGCTGCGGTTTCCTCGGAATGCTTCACATGGAAATTGTACAGGAAAGGTTGGAAAGAGAATATGACCAGAACATTGTAACAACAATGCCGAATGTCGAATACATTGTTTACAAAAGGAACGGAGAAAAAATTGTTGTGGACAATCCCGCCGAGATGCCAGAATTGGGAGAAATCGATTGGATTGAAGAGCCTTTCATTAAAGCTCAAATTGTGACCCCGAGTGATTACATCGGGAGCATAATGAAGCTTGCCACCGAGAAGAGGGGCTTTTACAAAAACACAAGTTACATTGACCCGACACGTGCAGACATTGAATATGAATTCCCTCTTTCCGAAATAATATTTGATTTTTACGACAAATTAAAATCCATTTCACGAGGTTACGCTTCGTTTGATTATGAGGTAATCGGTTACAAGCGTTCGGATTTAACAAAATTGGATATTATGCTCAACGGTGAAAAAGTCGATGCATTGTCAATAATTGTTCACAGGGACAAAGCCTACGACTGGGGGAGGAAAGTTACTTCGAAACTTAAAGAGCTTATTCCGCGTCAAATGTTCGAAGTTGCCGTTCAAGCGGCAATCGGGAGCAAGGTGATTGCACGGACAAATATTAAAGCCTTAAGGAAAAACGTTCTTGCAAAATGTTACGGCGGTGACGTTAGCCGTAAGCGTAAACTTTTGGAAAAGCAGAAGGAAGGCAAGAGGCGGATGAAACAAGTCGGTAATGTTGAAATTCCCCAGGAAGCCTTTTTAGCTGTGTTGCAACTTGAAGATTAAATAAATGTTTAACGTAATAAAAATTTAAAGATTATGAAGAATAAAGAGAAAATTAAAACACCCGGAAGACGAGCTTGGGAATTTACTAAAAATTTAATTTACGCTTTGATTGCTGCATTGTTAATTAAAACGTTTTTCATAGAAACTTCCCGCGTACCTACCGGTTCAATGGAAAAAACAATTATGGTTGGGGATTTCCTTTTTGTGAACAAATTTATTTACGGTGCAACTTCTCCGCGGAATATTCCTTTGACAAATATTGCGCTGCCGTATTTTCAACTCCCTGCATTACGTGACCCCGAAAGGGGAGATATTGTTGTCTTTCAATGGCCCGGACCTCAGGATGTTTTAAAAAATCCGGAAATAGTAAGTTACGTTAAGCGCTGTATTGCCGTCCCCGGGGATACGGTCGAGGTACGGAACAAAGTTGTGTTTGTTAACGGTAAACGCGCTCACATTCCGCCTCATATTCAGTATTCATTGGTAACCCAGCCGAAAGGTTTGCCCGACCCGAGAATATTCCCCAAAGGCAAACCGTGGAATAATGATTTTTACGGACCCCTCTACGTGCCTAAGAAAGGGGATACTCTTCATTTGAGTTTGAAAAATATTGAGGATTGGCGTACTATTATTGACCGTGAATTTGGCAGACGGGTTGTTCAGGTCCGCGGCGGAGATATTTACATCGACGGCAAAAAAACAAACACTTACGTTCTGAAAAAAGATTATTATTTTATGATGGGCGACAACCGGGACGATAGCCTCGACAGCCGTTACTGGGGATTTGTACCTCGGGACAAAGTGGAAGGCTTGGCGTTTATGATTTATTGGTCGTGGGACCCGAACGTTCCGTTTTCCGATTTCTTCCGTTTGCTGAGCACCGTTAGAGTTAACAGAATAGCCAAATTAGTTCACTGACGTTAAAGAATTTAAATGAAGATTTTTTTCTTTTCGGTATTGATTTTTTTGAGCCTTAATGTTTTGGCTCAGGAAAAATATTTGATTTTTTTTACCGACAAGGGCTTTAATGATAATTCCGGGGCGAACGTAATTAGGGAAAAATTCCTTCTTGCCAAAAAGAATCTTTCCGAAAAATGTTTGGAAAGAAGGGCGAAAACAAAAACCGCAAAATTAATTGACGATTACGACATACCCGTTGATTCCGCCTACGTTAATGCTCTTCACAAAGATGGCGTGAGTATAATCCACCGTTTAGATTGGTTTAACGCTGTTTCCGCTAAGTTAAATCCTTCAGAAGTAAAAAGAATTTTAAGGTTCCCTTTTGTTAAGAATATTAGAAAAGTTAGAACGTTTTATTTTGCTAAAAATAGAAATTATTCCGGCTTGGAAATATTAAAATCCTTTCCTCTAACTTCCGGAGAGCACAAACTCAATTACGGACCTTCGCTTGAGCAGCTGGAGCTTTCGGATATCCCTGCCTTGCACGATTTGGGTTTGAACGGGAAAGGAATTTTAATTGGTTTGATGGACACCGGTTTTAGATGGGAAAGTCTCGACATTTTTAAAAATATTAAAATAGCCGGGGAACATGATTTTGTTTTTAACGACGACGTAACGGCTAATCAAGATGGCGACCGTTACGACCAGGACGAACACGGTACGGAAATACTGTCGATTATCGGAGGATTTTCCCCCGGCGATTTAATCGGTTCGGCTTACGGTGCAAAATTCGTGCTTGCTAAAACCGAAGATGTTCGAAGCGAGACACACGTTGAGGAAGATAATTACGCCGCCGCTCTTGAATGGTTCGAGAAATTAGGTGTTGACATCTCGTCTTCTTCTTTGGGCTACAATCAGTTTGACTCCTCAACTTATTCCTACACTTACAGCGATATGAACGGTAAAACAACGATCGTAACACGTGCCGCCGAAATTGCTTTTCAAAAGGGGATGCTGGTAATTACTGCTGCAGGGAATGAAGCCGGAAACTCTTGGCATTACATTATTGCTCCTGCCGACGGATTCAATACCATTGCCGTTGGAGCTTTAAGAAGTGACGGAACAGTAGCTTATTTTAGTAGCAGAGGTCCCACCTCCGACGGCAGGATTAAGCCGGACGTTTCCGCTCTCGGAGTAAACGTTCACGTGATTGACCCTTACGGCTACGGCTTTAGAAACGTTAGCGGAACATCCGCTTCCACACCAATTGTTGCCGGAGCCGCAGCTTTGATTTTACAAGCATTCCC
>WFQV01000177.1 GCA_015486905.1 Melioribacteraceae bacterium
ATACTATTCAGCGCTTGAACTTTCGAATATATTAAAAAACAAACTATTTAGAATAATTTATAATTTAATTGTTTCTGATAATTTTTTAGGAAGTTGGACTGGTTTGGTTTTTACTGGTTATGGAGAGAAAGAAATATATCCAAGTTGCTTACCTATTAAAATTGGAGAAGTTTTTGATAATAAAATAAGATATATTGTAGATAAAGATAATATTACAATAATTGGAGATGAAATTAATGCTGCAATTAGACCATTTGCACAAAGAGATGTTATTGATACAATTCTTTCTGGGATAGATGGTAACTTAGAGAATACAATATATGAATCATTTGAATCGTTTTTGTCTAAATTTTTGTCACTAATAAAAGGAGAAGTTGATAAAGAAGATCTTAAAGTAAAAATTGGAAAAATTGATATAAAAGAGTTGATAAAAATATTTGCAAAAAAATTCCAGACTACAAAAAGAGAAAAGCATATTTTCCCTTTGATGTCTTCAATTTCAAGTCTATCAAAAGAAGATTTAGCAGAATTAGCAGAATCACTAATTTATTTAACATATTTAAAAAGAAGAATGTCTTTTTCTGAAGAATCGGTAGGTGGGCCTATTGATGTAGCAATTATAACTAAAGGTGACGGTTTTGTATGGATTAAAAGAAAGCATTATTTTAGCAAAGAATTAAATCAAGATTTTATTTATAAATATTTAAAGGAATAATAATTATGTATTTAACTAATATTATGAGAGAAGATAATAAAGACATTAAAGTACAGAAAATTCTATCAGATGTTCTTAAAATTGATATGAAAGAAAAATCTGATAAAAAAGAAAAAAGTGATAAAGAAATAGTAAAATTTCTTTCAGAACACATGATTAAAGAAGTAGAAAAAGCACTTAAGTAAAATATTTTTTTGTTGAATTTTTTATTCAAAAAGATAACGTATTCAATTTACCTTCCGTTTGAAATTGATTTTATTGAATTAACTAGTATAACACGGGCGTCAACGCGGAATTTGCCACGCGCGCGGCTCTTTAGTATATTGCAAATTATCTCGGCGTGTCAAATCCGGTAACGTCCAGACCGTTATTTTTCACAAACAAAAATAGCTCTAACAGGCGCAGGATAACCCTCAACAGTTTTGTCGGCATTTTGAACATCGAGAAATTCCGGAAGCGATTCCCAAGGCATCCATTGTGTACTACGCTGTTCTTGCGGAGTTGTTCTCGTTACATCAATAAGCCTAATATTTTTAAACCCTGCCCGCTTAAGCCAGCTTTCTAAAGTCAAAGGAGAAAGGATAAACCAAACATTACGCATCTTTGCATATCTGCCTTCGGGGACAAGCACATCGCCATTTTTCCCTTCAATTACCAAAGTCTCCAAAATTAACTCTCCACCGGGCTTCAAAAAAGATTTTAATTTAAATAAATGGTCAAACGGTGAACGGCGGTGATACAACACTCCCATCGAAAATACGGTATCGAACAACTCCAAATTTTCAGGCATCCGTTCGACGCCTACAGGCAGCACCCAAACCGGTACGGCATTTAGATAATGCTTAAAAACATTGAATTGAACGACACTCAATAAATACGGGTCTATTCCTATTACACCGGCAGCGCCTTCGCCAAGCATTCTCCAGCAATGGTAGCCGTTGCCGCTACCTACATCGAGGACAAGTCTGCCCTTCAAAGATGAAATTGAATCCTTAAGTCTGTTCCATTTTAAGTCGGAACGCCATTCGGTATCGATTAAAATATCGAAAATACTGTAAGGACCCTTTCGCCAAGGGATTAAAGCATTAAGTTGTTCTCGTAAAATACTACGAGCATGTGGGTCCAAATCTTTTAGCAACCCGATTTTTATTACGTCTTCACAAAAGTTTGTAACGGAAGGAATGGCATCAGGAAGATTTCGCAATACGGAAAGAAATTTTTCGTAATCGCCGTGACGTTTGGATTCTTCTATTAAAGGTTTTAAACCCCCTAATTTTTCCGAGAGATTGTTCTTCTCTAAAAACTCAAAAAAACTTTCGTAATTCATTTTACGGCAATGATTGAAACAAAATTAAAAATTTGAAACCATACGTCAACCCGTGAGAACCCGAGTTTTTTTAATCTTTCCAAATGATATTCCAAACTGTCGAGAATCATCACATTCTCCAACGCGTCACGCTTACGGCTTATTTCCAAACGGCTGTAGCCCATGAATTCCTTGAAATCGTAATAACTCTCGGACTGTCTTTCGTTCAGGCTTTCATCGGAATATTTGACTTTCTCGGTTAATATTAAAATCCCTTTCGATGTAAGCCCTCGGTAAATTTTCTCAAGCTGATTAAGCCTTTTTTCGGGGGACACAAATTGAAGGGTTAAATTTAACACAACAACGGAAGCATTCGTAATATTGACTTTCGTAACATCTTGTTCAACAAGTTCAATGGGAATTTGAAATTTGGAATTATCCACAAAATCCTTAGCCCTTTGAAGCATCTGCGGAGAATTGTCAACAGCAATTATTTTACACCCGGGTTGTTTGATTTTTTGTTGCATCGAAAGAGCCGAAGCGCCCAAAGAACATCCCAAATCGTAAATATTGGTTTCAGGCTGTGCAAATTTCTCGGCGAACATTCCAGTGACGGCTATTATTGTACTGTAGCCCGGAATAGATCGGCGGAGCATATCTTCAAAAACATTTGCAACTTTTTCGTCGAACTTAAAGTCCACTATTTCTTTAATGTCGCCTGTGAAAATCTTGTCGAGTTTTTTCATATTGCTCACAAATTAAAATGCCGATTGCTAAAATAATTCAAACTAAAGAGAAGGAAAAACAGAGGGGTCGAAATAAAATTTAAAATCCGGGCGGATACTTCGCCTCATCTAATGATTTCGATGTAGAGTGTACCAATTATGAAATTTGTATTTTACCAATGCTGTTTTACTTAGTGAAGTAGTAATGAAGAGATTAACTGAATTTCCTTCTCATAATTAATTTTAATGCTTCACCGAAAAGCAGAGTTGTTGAAGCTGCCAGGAATGCAACAATCCAACCTTTGAGACTCAATGTAATTGTGTCGAAAGCCAAATGAAACAAAGGAATTTCCGTAACAGTTAAAGTAAGAAGAATCGAAATGATTATTCCGATAATTAAAAAATGATTTGAAAAGAAATTTAATTTAAAGGAAGAGATATTAAACGAACGGCAATTAAGTCCGTTAAATAAACGTGCAAAAATTAATGTAACGAAAAAATAAGTAGTTGCATCTGCTCCGGTAACTCCGTTTTTAATTCCCCAAAGGAATACACTTCCCGATACGATGGAAATCCAAAAGCCGATTGTCAAAATTGTAATTATCGCGCGCTTATTAAGAATTCCCTCCTTAACATTACGGGGTTTACGGTTCATTATTCCTTCTTCGGGCGGTTCCAACCCCAAAGCTATTGCTATCAGTCCGTCCATTAAAAAGTTAATAAATAAAATCTGCACGGCGGTAAGCGGAAGAGGCAGAACAAACAATAAGGCAGCCACTAAAGCAAGCACAGCTCCCAAGTTACCGCTAAGCAAGTAAACAAGATACTTCCGAATGTTTTCAAATATGCTTCGTCCTTCTTCCACGGCAGCAACAATGGAAGCAAAATTGTCGTCGGTTAGAATCATATCCGCTGCTTCGCGGCTAACCTCGGTGCCTTTAATTCCCATTGCAATGCCGATATCGGCTCTTTTTAACGCGGGTGCGTCGTTAACGCCGTCGCCCGTCATTGCAACGATGTTACCCTTGTTCATTAAGGCTTGAACAATTTTCAACTTGTGCGAGGGAGAAATGCGCGCGTAAACATCGGTATATTCAACAAGTCTGTCAAGTTCCTCATCGTTTAATTTCTCAAGTTCCGTTCCGGTAATTGAACCGCCGTTTTTCATTATTCCCAGTTCTTTTGCAATCGCAACGGCTGTAGTTTTGTGGTCGCCCGTAATCATAATCGGCTTGATTGATGCACGCTCGCAAGTTTTGATTGCTTCTTTCACTTCCGGTCTTGGTGGGTCAATCATACCCACTATTCCGAACAGGGTCATCCCCTCTCGGTCGGATTCGCCGAGCTTATTTCTTGTTCCCGTTTCCTTGTAAGCAAATCCAAGAACTCTTAAAGCTTTGGCGCTAAGCTCTTCACTTTTTGCAATGAAACGTTCCCGCTCCTCGTCGGTTAGCTCCCTTTCTTTACCGTCAATGAAAATTTTAGTTGAATTGTTAATTATTATTTCCGGTGCACCTTTCGTGAAGGCAAAGTTAACATTCTCCACCATATTGAGCGTAGTCATCTTTTTCGTTTCGGAAGAGAAAGGGATTTCATCAATGCGTTTAAATTTTTTGCGGGATTCACGAACATTAATTCCGGCCTTTTCGGCACAAACGACAATAGCGCCTTCGGTCGGGTCTCCTATTATTCCGTAATGTCCGTCGGCTCTGTCCAAAACCGTGTCGTTACAAAGCGAACCGGCGGTAAGTAAAAAGTTTAACGTTTTTTCTTCCTTTGCATTTACCGCTTTACCATTAAAGATAAATTCTCCTTTGGGATTGTAGCCGGCGCCGGTTACGTCAAATTCTTTTTCAGCCGTTACTATTTTCTGAATTGTCATTTGATCTTGCGTAAGCGTGCCTGTTTTATCCGTACAAATAATGTTGGTTGCTCCGAGTGTTTCCACAGCCGGTAATTTTCTAATCAAGGCACGCCGTTTAACCATTCTTTTAACGCCGAGCGCAATGCTGATTGTAACTACTGCGGGCAAGGCTTCAGGGATAACCGCGACAGCAATAGCCACGCCCCAAACGAACATTTCAACCAACGGATAACCTTCCAAAATCCCAAGGGTGCTCATTACGCCGGCGAGAACAATAGAATAGACCCCCAACTTTCTGCCAAGCGTGTCCAAATTTCTCTGCAGAGGAGTTCTCCTTTTTTCGGTCGATTGTAGCAGTTCGGCTATTTTGCCGAACTCGGTTTTCATTCCCGTCGCAACTACTGTGGCTATTCCTCTTCCGTATGTAACTGCCGTTCCCATGTAAACCATATTTTTAAGGTCGCCCAAGGAAGATTTCTTTTCATCAATGGTTTTGTCGGTTTTTAAAATTGCATGAGATTCCCCCGTCAGTGCTGCTTCGTTAACTTTAAGATTTTTTGAAGCGATAAGCCTCGCATCGGCGGGAATTTTGTTACCCGTTTGTAAAACAATCAAATCGCCGGGTACAATTTCCGCAGCAGGAATAATTTTTTCTATTCCATCTCTGATTACCGTTGCATTCGGTGCCGCCATTTTCTTTAAAGCTTCAATTGCCTTCCCTGCTTGGTATTCCTGTATAAATCCGAGTATGCCGGCAAGAATTACTATTACAATAATTGTAATTGCTTCTACCATTTGACCAATCAAAGCCGAAATAATTGACGCGGTAATAAGAATAATTATTAAGAGGCTAAAAAATTGTTCGGAAAATAATTTTAAGGCGGATTCCTTTTTTTTCGAAGTAATTTGATTAGGTCCGTAAATTCCCAATCTATGTTTTGCTTCCCTCTCTTTTAATCCTTTATCGGAAGTATTCAAATCGGCTAACGTCTTTTCAATTGTTAGACCGTGCCACGATTTACCTTCAACGATATTTTTATTTTGAGTATCTCTCATTCATTATTTTTTAATGAGGAATGATTCTTTTCTTAGAAATCGATAAATATTCTTGACAAATTAGAACTTTTAAAATTAAAATTCAATGTTTTGTGTCACAAAACGGAGCAAACGGTAATTTATTCTTCGGCGTTGTATGTCAGCTCTATTTTAACGTGAAGGTCCGCTCCGCTAAAAAGTGTGTATTTCACTTCGTTAATTGTACACTTGTAATCCTCGCCAACCATTTCACTAACAACATTTGCTATCTTCTCCTCCAATTCTCCGATGCTAACATTTTTAAGTTTATTTTTTAACAGCTTGTCAACATCAACCGTTTTTTCTTTACTCTCGGACATAATGCTTACTCCTTAATTTTTTAATTTTAGACGCTTCAGAACGAAGTAAGTTCTTTGAACTCAGCTTCGAATCAAATTAAGAAGCTCCTTGGTTTTTTCTTCCATCAAAGCTCTGTCACCTCTCGATTCAACATTCAAACGGATAAGCGGCTCCGTATTGCTAAGACGAACGTTAAACCGCCAGTTGTCGTATTCTACGCTTACTCCGTCGATCAGCTCCATTTTCCCATCGGAATATTTTGTTTTAATCTCCTCCAATTTAGATTGAGGATTTTCCAATTTAGTGTTTATTTCTCCCGAACATGGGAAAGATTTCACCATTTCGTTAACTAATTCGAAAAGGGATTTGTTTTCTTCCGACATTAATTGCATTATTAAAAGGAAAGGGATCATTCCGCTGTCGGAATAATAATTTTCCCTAAAATAATGATGGGCAGACATTTCACCGCCGTAAATTGCATTTACTTCACGCATTTTCTGTTTGATGAACGCATGCCCGCTTTTAGACTGCACAGCTTCTCCGCCAGCGGCTTTTACAATTTCTCTCGTGTTCCAAACCAGTCGCGGGTCATGAACAATTTTTTCACCGGGATGAGCTTTAAGTATTGACTTTGCCAACAAACCTACAATGTAATAACCTTCAATGAAATTCCCTTTCTCGTCAAAGAAGAAACAACGGTCATAATCGCCGTCCCAGGCAACACCCAAATCTGCCTTGCTTTCTTTAATTGCTTTAATAGTTGAAGCTCTGTTCTCAGGTAGCAAAGGATTCGGCACACCGTTGGGAAAATCAGCATCCGGCTCGAAAAATACTTTAACCATTTCAATCGGGAGTTTCGGTTCAATTGCCGACAAAGCCGGTCCGACGCAACCATTGCCGGCATTAACAACAACCTTGAGGGGCTTGATTTTTTCGGGATTGTAGAACTTGTCCAAATGAGCAATAAATTCATTCATTAAATTTACACGCCGAGTTTCCCCTTTAGCAGATGCCTTTTCGCCAAGCTCGTCATTTAAAATCATTTGCTCAATTTTGTCCAAACCCGAATTGTAGCCCATTGGGACGGAACCTTTTTTAACAAACTTCAATCCGTTGTATTCCGGAGGATTATGGCTTGCGGTAATCATTATTCCGCCGTCCGCTTCAAAATAAGGGGTACCAAAATAAATCATCTCCGTTCCGCAAAGTCCGATGTTAATCACTTCAGCTCCGGCATCGGTCAATCCTTCCGCTAAAGCGTTAGCAAGTTTGGTGGAGGATTCGCGCACGTCGTAGCCTATTACAACTTTTTTAGCGGACTGCAAAACTGCAAAGGTTCTGCCTATTTTGTAAGCTAATTCTTCATTTAGTTCTGAAGGGACTTTGCCTCTAATATCGTAAGCTTTAAAACCAGGGATTTTTGCCATTTTTTTCCTCACATTTTTCAATTAAAAACTTTTAATTTTATTCAATTCTTTCATTAAATCTTCGTATTGTGAAAAGTAAAGAGATTGAGCACCGTCGCTAAGAGCTTTTTCAGGTTCGGGATGAATTTCAATCATTATGCCGTGAGCGCCTGCAATTTTAGCTGCTTTTGCCATAGGCGGAATTATGTTTCTAATTCCTACCGCATGCGAAGGGTCAACTAAGATAGGAAGATGCGTGAGTTCTTTCACAACGGGTACGGCGCTTAAATCCAATGTGTTCCGCGTGGCGGTTTCAA
The DNA here is from genome assembly GCA_015486905.1 of Melioribacteraceae bacterium. Lineage (GTDB taxonomy): Bacteria > Bacteroidota > Ignavibacteria > Ignavibacteriales > Melioribacteraceae > WFQV01. The sequence continues at coordinate 7,708 of WFQV01000177.1, forward strand.
ATGTTCTAATACCCCGCTCGCAAAGTATGACCTGCCTATTGCCTTGTGAAAGAATGTACTCAGCTGCGTTTAGCCATTCTTCGATGGAAGACATCATTCCACGCTTTAACATTACAGGCTTGTGCACTTTCCCCACTTCTTTCAGCAATGCAAAATTCTGCATATTTCTTGCGCCGATTTGAATAATATCGGTTTGGCGTGAAACAGGCTTAACGTCCTCGGCAGTAAGTACCTCGGTAATAATTGGGAGTCCGTACGCCTCGCCGGCTTCACTAAGGTAATCCAGCCCTTCAAATCCCAAACCCTGGAAACTGTAAGGAGAAGTGCGAGGTTTAAAACATCCTCCGCGTAAAATATCCCCGCCAAATTCACTTACTTCAGCTGCAGAAATCATTATTTGTTCCCTCGATTCCACCGAGCAAGGGCCTGCAATAACGACGAAATTATTTCCGCCTATTTCAACATCCTTAACTTTAATAATTGTATCTTCCTGTTTGTATTCACGGCTTGCCAATTTGTAACTTTTCTTAACATGAATAGCCGGAGCAGAACTTTCCGTCTTTTCTTCTTCCGTTGATTTCCCTTCTTGAACAAGGGATGAATAACTCGGTTTGGGACGAATGAAATCGTTGCCGGGATAGCAACCGAGAATTTTGAAAAATCTGGTAAAGCGTCCGAGCTCGTCCAAAGCGGCTTGGACATTACTATCTTTTATGTTCCCTTCAAAATCCATGTAAAACATTTCCTCAAACGGATTGCCCAAAATGGGGCGGGACTCGAGTTTCGTTAAATTTATTTTTCTGTTTTTGAAAACGTTTAACGCATCCACCAATGAGCCGGGAGCGTGTGCAGTTGCCATTACCAACGACGTCTTAGCAGGAATTCTTTCGTCCACTTCTATTTTGTTCCGCGCGGTGATTAAAAATCTTGTGAAATTATTTTTTTGATTTGCAATGCCTCGCCGCAAAATTTTAACGCCGAAAAGACTTGCCGCCTCTTCGGATGCAATGGCAGTAATTGAGGGATTTCCGGCTTCTTTAACAGCCATTACCGACATTGCCGTATCGTCAAAATGTTTTACCGAAGCGTGAGTTAATGAATCCAAGAACTTACTGCATTGTGCCGCGGCTTGGTAATGTGCGTAAATTTTTTCTATTCTGTTCAGCGAAATTTCCTCGATTCCCACCAAGCAATGATTTACAGTGTAAATTTCTTCTCCCACAATTGAAAGTGTTGTGTGAAGTAACAAATCGTACACCTCGTTTATTCCGCCGGAAGTAGTATTTTCAACCGGTAAGACCGCATATTCCGCCTCGCCATCCTCAACTGCTTGAACAACTTCGTCGAATCTGTTTTTACTAACTATTCTAACCTCTTTACCGGTATTCGCAAAATATTTACGGGCGGCTAATGAGCTGTAAGAGCCTTCCACTCCTTGAATTGCAACATAAATGCATTCTCTATCTTCGCTTGATTTGTTTAGTTCTTCCTGTAAAACGGATTGTTGTAATCGAACCGAATCTTCAATGATTATTTGAAAAACAGAAGTAATGTAATACGCTTCCAGGCCTAACTTACGCCCTTTTAGAATTAAGTCGTTTAACAATTCCGTTTCCCTTTTTTCATCTCTCAAAGGAATATTTTCTCTGTTTTTGGCATCAATTACCGCTTTGCTTAATTTTCGCCTTTCGGCAAGTTTTGAAATAATCGTTTCGTCAAGAGTGCTAATTGATTTTCGAATATCTTTAAGCGTTTGTTTTTCTTTCATTGAAGTTCAATTTCCTTATTTATTTATTTTTTAAAAATAACAATAAACAAAACAAAATATCTGATTATTAGCGCATGTCAGTAACTTAAAGTGTAAATTTTTTAAGCCGAATCTGTCAGTGGATTTATTTTCCAAAATGTAAACAAGCTAACACATGAACAATTCACAATTAGGTTTTTGAGTACGTTTTCTGCTTAGCTCACCTTACCAAAATCATTTTCTTAGTTTTTGAAAAATTTCCCACACGTAAAGTGTAAAAGTAAAATCCGCTTGGCAAATCTTTTGCATTGAATTGAACGGAATGTAACCCCGATGCTTGACGTTCGTTTACTAACGTTGCAACTTTACGACCGAGCAAATCGTAAACCGTTAACCGTATTTGTAGGGACAGCTCACGAGCTGTCCCTACA
>WFQV01000178.1 GCA_015486905.1 Melioribacteraceae bacterium
ACATCAAACCCCGTGAGCCACATATCCACCACAATCGCGAGTTTCAACTCGTTTTCGGGAGTTTTCATTCGTTCCGCAAGCATCCTTCTTTGCTCTTTGGTGGTATGATGTTTCGCAATCTCGGGTCCATCCGAAGAAGAAGAGGTCATTACAACTTTTATAGTTCCCTTTTTCAAATCATCGTTATGCCAATTCGGTCGTATTTTAATTATCTCGGCATAAAGATCGGCGGCAATTCTTCTCGACATTGTAACAATCATTCCTTTTCCTTCGAAAACCTCCTGTCTCCGTTCAAAATGATTGACTATATCCTTTGCAATTCTTTTAATTCTGTCTTTACTCCCCACCAATGCTTCGAGTTGTGTCCATTTTATCTTTGTTTTTTGTGTCTCCGCCAATTCGTCTTTTTCAAGTTCAATATCCAATTCTTTAATGAGCTTCTTTCCCTCTTCACTGAGATTTATTTTTGCCAATCTGCTCTCGTAATAAATTTTTACCGTCATTCCGTCTCTTACGGATTGTGCTATGTCGTAAACGTCTATATAATTTCCGAAAACAGCGGGGGTATTCCTGTCGGCTTTTTCGATGGGCGTTCCTGTAAAACCGATATATGTGGCATTGGGTAACGCATCCCTCATATATTTGGCAAAACCGTATTTTATATCGCCCGTTTCCCTGTCAATCTTCCCCTTAAATCCGTACTGTGTCCTGTGTGCTTCATCGGCAATTACTATTATATTATTTCTGTCTGAAAGTTTCTCATATTCATTCCCGTCTTCCGGCTGAAATTTTTGAATGGTTGTAAACACGATACCGCCCGATGCGACTTTTAGAAGTTGCTTCAGATGTTCTCTTGTTTGGGCTTGTACCGGATCTTGTCTCAGAATTTGCCTCGAAGACGCAAATGTGTCAAATAATTGGTCGTCGAGATCGTTTCTGTCGGTTATTACCACTATTGTGGGGTTGTCCAAAAGCAGAACAATTTTCCCGGTGAAAAACACCATTGAAAGAGATTTCCCGCTGCCTTGCGTATGCCACACAACTCCGGCTTTTCTATCGGCAAAAGGCTGTGCTTTGACACCCTTTAACCCGTAATGTCCCGGATCTTCAGGTAAAGACAAGGCATGCCCCCTCTCTATAAGACGGTTGTTTTTCGGCAAATTTATCCCCACAGCTCTTAAAGTGGATTCCACGGCTTTATTCACAGCATAATACTGATGATACGCAGCCAATTTCTTAACTGTTGGAATGGTAATCTGTCCGGTCTCTTTGTCCTCTTTTTTTGATTTATCAAACACAATAAAATAGCGGATTAAATCCAATAATGTTTTCTTGTTTAACATTCCTTTGATAAGAATTTCCAACTGCCCTATCAGATTCGATGCTTCCACTTCACCGTCAGCGGACTTCCAAGCCATGAACCTGTCAAATCCTGCTGATAAGCTTCCCGCTTTAGCTTCCAAACCGTCGGAGATAACCAAAATCTCATTATATGTGAAAAGTGAAGGAATGGTTTGCTTGTATGTTTGCAATTGTCTGAAAGCCGATTTTACGGTTGCATTTTCATCGGCAGGATTTTTCAGCTCGATTACGACTAACGGCAAACCGTTTACAAATAAGATAATATCCGGGCGTTTGTTTATTTCGTTTTCAATTATCGTAAATTGATTCACGATTAGAAAATCGTTGTTATCGGGATTTTTAAAATCTATGAGCCATACCAAATCACCACGTTCATTGCCATCTTTTGGATAAGTTACCTTTATGCCTTCCGTGAGCATACGGTGGAATGCTTCATTATTTGCAATTAGTTCCGGTAAATTTAAACGCTGAATCTGTTTTATGGCATCTTCTCTTGCCTCTTGCGGAATGGTGGGGTTTATTCTATTTACCGCCTTTCGCAGGCGATTGAGCAACAAGACATCTTCAAAAGATTCCCTTTCCTTTCTTTTACTGTCAGGAGCAATATCAGGACCGTATAAATAATCATATCCTTGAGATTTTAAAAGGTCTATTGTAAAATTTTCGATTTGAAATTCAGTTAGGTTTGTCATTATTTATACCATCCATTTTTCCGCGTTATATTCTACCTGTGGTTCCGTTACAATATTTCCGTCATCATTTAATTTGTCATATGCCCATTTGGCGGGATTATTAATTATATATTGTGAAATACGT
>WFQV01000179.1 GCA_015486905.1 Melioribacteraceae bacterium
ATTAGTCAACATTGACGTTGACTTTAGCTAATATTGACGGTTGCTTCAAAAAATATTTCAGTTGACTTTAGCTCCATTGCCGTTGACTTTAGTCAACGGATTTGAAAAAAGAAACAATGTTTTTTGGCTTTAGCCTCATTTATCTTTCATTAAGTGTAAGAACAATGGGGCTAAAGCCCTGTGAATCTTGTTATCTTTTTCAACCGTCGGATGAATCCGACGGCAATACCGGATAGAACCCAATGGAATGAGGATTTTTTCACTGTCATTTCAACTGAACGAAGCATGGTAAGTCCTGCCTTAGCGTACTCCACAACCTTCTTCATCAATGAACATCCATTTATCCATTTGTCCACTCATCCAAAATGCCGTCGGGAGACGGTGTGTTGAAAAATTAGAACTTTTAACTTTACCAAACATTTCGATATATTGCTTCACATCGAAACCTTCGGCATCGTGGATCTGTTTTTCTTTACTCTTGTTCTTGCATTGTTGGACAAATGGATGGTTGGATAGTTCACCTTTCCTCGCATTTTACCGGTTGAGTTTCTCAAAACACACCAAGAATCAGCTCCCTACCTTTTGCCTGCGGGCAGGCGGCAGGCAGGTCGGGAAGGGAGGGAAAGGGTAGGTTGTGAAAAATATGGAAAGGAAAAAATAGTAACAAGACGATCAAAAGGAAAAGACAAGCTAATTTTTTTGCCACCAAATTTAAACTTGTACTTTAACCTCAATCTCTAAGTAAAAAAATAACACAACAATCATCTATTCATCCAACTTGTCGCGACGAAGCCCGAGCATAGCGGGGGCGAAGTCGGGCCATCCATTCATCCAACCATCCAATTATCCATTTTATTCGGCAGACTTCCATGTATTTTGCGGGACGACGTGGGAATCTTTTATTTTTGAAATGAGAAACCTCGAGAGTATTTTTTCGTACGAAATATTTTCTTTTAATCAACCGTTAAATGCGAAACAGATTTAATGTCAATAAATAAAAATTCGGAAAAGACAATTCAGAAATACAGAACTCTTTCTCAATTGTTTTTTGTTTTTCTTTCAATTTGGATTGGTGTTCAATTCCACGAATTTGTTCAATGGTTAAATTCCGGCGGTAGGGCAGCTTATGTTTCCCGTCCGCCAGGTGTAGAGGGTTTTCTTCCAATCAGTTCTTTAATGAGCCTTTATTATTTTGTTCTAAGCGGCAACATCCACCCTTTTCATCCTGCAGGCTTATTTATTTTTATTGCTGTAATTTCAATGTCGCTTGTATTTGGAAAATCCTTCTGCAGTTGGGTTTGCCCCATCGGAACTCTCTCGGAATACATCGGAGAGTTCGGAGCAAAATTAATGCAAAAACTTTTCGGACACTCTACAATTAATATTCCACGTTGGCTGGATTACCCGCTACGCAGTTTAAAATATTTAATCCTTGCATTCTTTACTTATTCTATTTTTGCAATGAGTGAACAGGCGCTGAGGCTTTTCCTTGATACGCCCTACAATTTAATGGCAGATGTGAAACTTTACGAATTTTTTGCCGATATTTCCGAGTTCTCGCTAATTGTAATTTCATCGCTTTTTGTAATTTCAATTTTTATTCGAAATTTCTGGTGCCGTTATCTTTGTCCCTACGGTGCTTTGCTGGGAATCTTTTCCCTCTTAAGCCCACACAAAATCAAAAGAAATGTGAACACGTGCATTGACTGCGGTTTGTGCACACAAGCCTGCCCGCAAAGAATAAAAGTTGACAAATTAAAAACCGTTATCTCCGACGAATGCACAACATGCATGAACTGCGTTGATGTTTGTCCTATTGCAGACACATTACAATTGGAAAATATTATTACAAAAAAACGTTTCAATAAAAAATATCTTGCCGTTGGAATTTTGGGAATTTACTTTTTGATTGTTTTAATAGGAATGCTCTCGGGACATTGGAAAAGCAAAGTACCGCCAAAATATTACTTGGAGTATTACAAAAAAGTACAATCAATCGGGCATCCTACTAAGCCGGAGGATTACAAAGGTTTGGAGCTTGAAAAGCAAAAATAAAAGCAATCGCCCCGCCTTTTTGACGGGGCTTAAAAATTAAACTTCTTCTACGTGACTTAGTGCTTGTTCCAAATCCGCAATCAAATCGTTTACATTTTCAATTCCTACCGAAATCCTTACCAAACCTTCTGTAATACCTGCTTTTTCCCTTGCTTCCCG
>WFQV01000180.1 GCA_015486905.1 Melioribacteraceae bacterium
CATAGATTTTATTAGACCCGAAGTTGAATTTACATTAAATGAAAAGGGCACTCCGTTAAGCGTGAGAATAAAAAAAATAACCGAAAGCCACGAATTAATTGAAGAACTAATGCTTCTGGCAAATCAAATAATTGCTTCTCACGTTAATCGGAACAAACGACGAATGAAGAGCTACCCTTTTATTTACAGAGTTCACGACTTACCCGAAGAAGAAAAGATTAAAGAATTTGCAAAGTTTGTCAAATCCTTGGGCTACAATTACGATGTAAACCAAGCGGCAAATCCAAAGCAATTAAAAGATTTGTTAGACCAGGTAAAAGGCACGGAAGAGGAAGCGTTAATTAATGAAGTGGCAATCCGTTCGATGGCTAAAGCAATTTACTCCGTTGAAAACATCGGGCATTTCGGATTGGGATTTAAATATTACACTCATTTTACTTCTCCCATTCGCCGCTTCACAGATTTAATTGTTCACAAATTAATTTTTGATTACACAAGCAACCTGCCCTCCCGGTTTAATCCCGATTTGTTGGAAGATTACGCCGGGCAAGCGTCGGAAAGGGAAAAAGCTGCAGTAAAAGCCGAGCGGGTTTCCGTTAAATTAAAGCAGATGGAATATTTGAGAAATCATCTCGGCGACGATTTCCGTGCAGTAATTTCCGGCGTTACAAGTTTCGGTATTTTTGTTCAGCTTACGGAAAACTTAGCAGACGGAATGGTTAGGTTGCGGGATATGGACGACGACTTTTACATTTACGACGAAAATAATTATTTGATTCGTGGTAAACACACCGGTAAACGTTACCGCCTTGGCGATAAGGTAAATGTTAAATTAATTAGGATTGACGAGGAACGTCGTGAAATTAATTTTCTCCTTTCGGAAAAGTAAAAAAATTACTAATATTGGTTTGATTATTTCGAGGTTATTATGCGAAAGTTAAAAATCTTATTATTCTTGTTTGCTTTAAGCTTTTCAAATTTATTTGCTCAGTTCGGGCAGAACCGCGTTCAATACATTGATTACGATTGGTATTACATTCAAACCAAGCATTTCGATATTTATTTTGCCAAAGGAGCTAAAAACAGCGTGGAGTTTCTTGCCCAGGAAGCCGAGCACGCTTTGTCTTGTATTGAAAGGGACTTGGATTACAGAATAGACAAAAGAATTTCTATTATTCTTTACAATTCACACAACGATTTTCAGGAGACCAATATTTCCGGCCAGTTTATCGGTCAAGGTACCGGTGGCTTTACTGAGCAGTTTAAGAACAGAGTAGTAATACCCTTTGAAGGCTCCTACGCAAAGTTCCGTCACGTAATCCACCATGAATTGGTACACGCCGTAATGAACGAATACCTTTACGGTGGTTCGCTGCAGAACATTGTTTCGAAAGGGATTAAACTTCAGCTCCCAATCTGGTATCACGAAGGGTCGGCGGAATTTCTCTCTTCCCGCTGGGAAACCAATTCCGATATGTTCATTCGGGATGCGATAATTAACGAGTATTTACCCGATATTCCTCAACTTTCAGGCTATTTTGCTTACCGTGGGGGGCAATCCCTTTTCAAATACATTGCCGATACTTACGGCATTCATAAAATAGCCGAACTTTTAAGTAAGATTAAAGGCTCAGGCAGTTTGGAGAAGGGTTTAAAAGCTGCACTGGGATTGAGTTTGGAAGAATTAAACAAGCGATGGAAAAAAGCGTTAAAAAAAGCATATTGGCCTGCAATAGCGACAAGGAAAGACCCGGATGATTTTGCCAAGAGGCTTACCGACAATAAAAAGACCGGCGGTTTTTACAATACCAGTCCGGCTATCTCTCCGAAAGGGGATAAGGTCGCATTCATATCCGACAGAGATATTTTCCTCGATGTTTACGTGATGAAGGTTGACAATCCCAAAGAGGTTAAAAAAGTTGTTGAAAGCGGGCAGGAAAATGATTTTGAAGAATTGAATGTTTTATTCCCCGCACTTACCTGGTCGCCGGATAATATTCACATTGCTCTCGCCGGTAAAAGTAGCGGTTACGACAATATCACTTTAATTAATACCGTAACGGACGATTACGAAGAATTGCCTTTCCATATGAAGGGTATCGGAACCGTAGCCTGGTCGCCCGACGGCAAAGAAATTGCTTTTGCCGGGCAAAGTATTGACAAATCGGATATTTACATTTACAATCTTAAGACTAAGAAAATGACAAATCTGACGGATGACATTTTCAGCGATTCCGACCCTGTATGGTCACCCGACAGTAAGAAAATATTTTTCTCCTCCGATAGGGGAAAGTATTTAAGCAAGGAAATGATTGACAGTAGTTTCAATATTTTTAAGTTTAATTACAGACAATTGGACATCTACTCCATTAATGTAAAAACGAAAAAAATTTCACGGATAACGGATTGGGAGTTTAGTGACGAGAAAAATCCTGTAATTTCACCAGACGGTAAGAAAATTCTTTTCGTTTCGGATTATAATGGAATCTCCAATATTTACGAGAAAGATTTGGTAAGGAAAGATTCGTTAAAACCATTAACGGCTGTACCTGCCAAACCTCTTACAAATTCCCTGAACGGAATTTATCAGCTTTCAGCATCTAAAGACGGTCAAAAACTTGTATTTACAAGTCTTTTTAACAAAGGCTACAATATTTTCCTTTTGAAAAATCCTTTTGAAATGAGGAAATTGGATTCTATAAAGTTCACTCCTTTTATGGAAGGTTTAACTCATCCCAAGACAATAGGCACAAGGATTTTTGCCGATACCGCTTCGGCGGAGGAATGGAACGACACGCTTGCTACGAGAGCTGAGAAAGTGAAGAATGATTCAACCAAAAATGTTCAAATATTTACCGGCGGTTACGTTCCACCTAAGTCGGCGAGAGACAGTACAAAAAAGGATTATTCCCATTATGTTTTCGGAAGAAGAATTTTACCGAGAGATTCCCTTGCACGAAGGACAGATACAACTAAGATATTTAAAGCGAAGCTGGACGAGAACGGTAATTATCTTATTAGTAAATACAAAGTTAATTTCTCTCCCGATTTGGTTTACGCCAATGCCGGCTACAGTACTTTGTACGGTCTGCTCGGTACAACGGTATTAACTTTTAGCGACATGCTTGGCAATCACAGATTAATCGGTATTACGAGCATGCAGATTGATTTAAAAAACAGCGATTACGGATTGGCTTATTATTACTTGGCAAGAAGAACTAATTGGGGATTTCAGGCTTTTCACACCGCAAGGTTTGTTTACATCGGCAGGGATTATTTTGCACAGTTCTACAGATTTAGGGATTATGGGGCAATTGTTTCGGCAAGTTACCCCTTTAACCGTTTTTACAGGATGGATGCAAGTTTAGGCTGGCTGAATGTTTCCTCCGAAAATCTTGACGACCCGCAGCAGCCGATTGAGAAAGAATCGTTCCTCGTACCAACTTTTAGTTTTGTGCATGATAATACTCTTTGGGGTTACACCTCGCCTATTCAAGGAACGCGCTACAATTTAACCGTATTCGGTAACCCCGGTATAACGGGCAAGAGATTAAGTTTTTATTCTTTTACGTGGGATTACCGGCGTTATTTCCGCTTCTTTTTTGACAACTCTTTTGCCTTCCGTTTCTCCGGCGGGTATTCGGGAGGGAAAAATCCGCAGAGGTTCTTTGTGGGAGGAGTAAATTATTGGATTAATCGTGATTTTGCCACCGGTCAGATCCCGCTGAGAAACGCTTCGGATTTTGCTTTCTTAACTCCCGGGTTACCACTTAGAGGTTACAATTACGCAGAGCAAATGGGCACTAAATATTCCTTGCTGAATTTAGAACTTCGCTTTCCATTAATTAGATATTTGGTAACAGGTCCCTTACCTTTAATGCTGCAGAATATTTTGGGAGTAGGTTTTATCGATGCCGGTTCGGCTTGGGATAATACACACGCACTTAAATTTTTAAGAAAAGACAAAAATGGTAATTTAATTACGCAGGATTTATTAATCGGTACGGGTTTTGGCTTCAGGCTCAATTTTATCTTTCTTTGGAGGTTCGATATTGCTTGGGCTTACAACTTCCAATATTTCACCGGACCGAAGTACTATTTGTCGATGGGGCTTGATTTTTAACCCTTTATCCGAAGTTAAAAAGCCTAAGCCGACTTTTTAACTTCGGTGCTTTTATTTTTTTCCGTTGATGTTTTATTAACTTTAGTAGTCTTGTAGTTTGAAGTACTTGAACCGTTACCGCCGTTGTGTTTGTAATCGGTTTCGTAAAAGCCGCTGCCTTTAAAAATCGGAGGCAGGCCTGTTCCTAATAATCTTTTAACTTCTCCGCCGCACTTGGGGCAAGTTTTAAGCGGTTCGTCGGTCATCTTTTGGAAATATTCAAATTGGTAACCGCATCTTAAGCATTTGTAATCGTATGTCGGCATATTGTTCTCCAAACTATTTCAAAATTAATTTACAAAAATAAAGACTTTATTCTAAATTTAAAAGGTTATATTTGTACAATAAAATCAATATTCATTTTAAGAAAGTGAAAAAATATTTACTCCTTATTATTTTAATTCCGCTTTTAATCAGCGGGTGCTTAAATTACGAACAGATTACAACTGTTAAAGCCGATAATTCCGGTAAAATGTTTCTTCACTATTGGACGAAAATTTCATTGCCATTAGATTCTGTTTTTTACCGTCAGGTTTCAATTTTTGACACTGCTTATGTACACAAACAATTCTCAAAGAAATTTTTGAGTTTGTCTGATCTTGAATCTTACATTGATTATAGTGATAGTACAATTCACACTAAAATAGAATTTAATTTTACAAATTTGGATTCGTTGAATAAGTTACCCGGATTCAGAAGTGCCTCAATATTTATTAAAAAGGGACCCGAGGGCACAAGGATATTCGGACAATCAATTCTTCCTTTCTTCTTTCAATTTGGTTTTAATCCTGAAAATTATTTTTTGAAATATGTTTATTATCTTCCGGGAAATATTATTTCTAGTAATGCGGACGATGTTACGTTAAACCGTTTGACTTGGAATTTCAGGATGGATAAAGTTAAACCGGGAACTTCATTAAAGGCTACCTTTAAACCTTTCCGCTTGGCGGAAACTCCCCCCTGGATTTATTGGCTCGCCGGGATTGTACTTTTGATTGTATTTGTCTTTTTAATTAAAAAAAAGTAAGTACAGAGTTAAAATCGGTGGTAAAAAATGAATAATAAGAAAGAAGAAACGAGAAATAAGAAATAGTTGAACGTGAGACGCTAGAGGTAAGAAGTTAGATTTTAGGCTCATTATTAGTTGAGCGTTGAAGACGGAAAGTGGAAAGTTTTAATGTACAATTTTTTCTGATTCTATGTGCTCGGTAAAATTGACAAAGCAATGTAACACAGTTTGATTATCCCGCATTTTGCGGGAGGGCAAACTGTGGCTTTTATTTTTCAGACATTTTTTTCATCTGATTATTTACCTCCGAAGTTTTGTCACGATTTTTCCCGCCGTTGGCGGGGCAGGCAAAAAAATCGCGCCAAAACACTTTAGTTTTTTCTATCTTCCTAACCCCGAGCTAAAGCTCGGGGTTAATGAAATGTCGCTCATGTAGAACTTTGTTAAAATTATTTTGTACGCTTTGTTTTTCGGTAATCTGTAACAAGTCTCAACCTTAACCTCAACATCTAAACAAAAAATAACAGAACAATCATCCATCC
>WFQV01000181.1 GCA_015486905.1 Melioribacteraceae bacterium
CATTAATATTAATAAGTTTTTCACCATTAATCCAAACTTTCAGTATCCCATTGTCCTTGCCGGGACTACCAACGTTAACATATTCTTCGATGCGATACCACTTGCCCGGCAAAAAATTGATTTTGCAATCTATTCTCTCTCCCCATTTTTTTCCGCCCCATTTACCGTTAGAGCTTTTGGGGACATAAGCATACACAATTGCTTTTCCGTTTTCGAGCCACATCAGACGTAATGTCCAGCCATTCAAACCATTTGGCTGATTGCCTCCGGAGCGCGTCCAAGAATCACCTCCACCCATTAAGCCGGGTAATTTGCCTCCGCGCTTAAAGTCAAATCCCTTCTCAAATTTTACATAATATCGGAGATAAGCTTCTTGGAAATAATTCTCGTGCGCTCCCGGCATTTTAGCAAAAACAATTGGGAACTGCGCTCCGCTTTTCCATGGACCTATTTCACCTTTTGGATATTCTACTCTAAGACATTTCCCCCCATCGAATCCCCCCCTTGTAACTTTGGTCCTTTCTAGTCCCAATTGCCACGCAATACCCCATTTATTTTGCCACATTACATCGTCGAAATTTTCTTCAAAACCACCGTAAAAAATAATATCCGTCCTCTCTCGTAAAGGTTTTTCTAACGTAGCCCTGTCTCCGCTTCTGTTAATTTTATCGAACGTTACAAAGCGGTAACCTTTTTGTTTAAGAAAATTAATTACTTCCGGAAGTGCTTCGAGAGTATTATTGCGTAACGGATAATCGGAAAGTTTACCCGAAGCATCCTTTGAATGCATTAGAACAATAGCATTATCGTGAATATGTCTTTTTACGGAATCAATAATATTTTGTTTGGTAGTATGAAAAACATCCCAATCCTTTACAGACAAAGTCCACATTGCAATATCATATCCGTGTCTTTCCAAAAGTTTTATTTGGTCGTCTCGTAAAGCTCCGTAAGGGGGGCGGAAATATTTAATCTTTTTACCCGTTAACACTTTCACCAAAGAATCAACGTAATGTACATCTTTCAATACCAACGCAGTATCCTTGTACTCCGTAAAATTTTTGTGAGCCGTACTATGGTTACCGATTAAGTGTCCTTCTTCATTTATTCTTTTTAAAATTTTAGGATATTTCTTCACCTTATACCCGAGCACAAAGAAAGTAGCCGGTACATGTTCAGACTTTAAAATATCCAAAAGCTTTTCCGTGTAAGAAGAATCAGGTCCATCATCAAAAGTAAGAGCAACAATTTTTTGCGAATAAGCAACTCGCGTAATAAATAAAATCATTAGAACCGCTACGAACAACTTTCTCATTTTTTACCTCAAGTTAATTTCTTTTACTCAGAACTTCCTTTTCGTAAGCGTACACATCGGTAAGCCAATCTTTTTCCACCGGAGTGTCATTCAATGCACAATAGTAATCCCATACTGCACCTACGGGATAAAGTTTTGTTTCTTCCATCAGCGCAAGTCGGCGAAGGTAATCTCCCTCAATCTCCGCTTGCTTAATTTTTTCCGCCGGTTCAAGCATGGCAATTAAAAGAGCTTTTAAAACAGAACGAATTCCCAAAACGTAAGCTCCAATGCGGTTAATTGAAGCATCAAAAAAGTCCAGCGCAATATTAATGCGATTATCTAATTGATATCGCACAATTTGAGAAGCAAAATCTTTAAGTTCGTCATTCAGAATCGTTACATGGTCGCTATCCCAACGTACCGGCCTGCTCACGTGAAATAGGAGTTCATTAGTAAATTGTAAAATGGCGCTAATCTTGTCGCCAACATTTTCAGTTAAATGGAAATGTCCCATATCAAGGCAAATCATTTTATTATGTGTTAAAGCATAGCCAAGGTAAAACTCATGCGAACCCACCACGAAAGACTCGCTTCCAATTCCGAAAAGTTTACTTTCCATTGCGTCTTTCATTAGAGATGGGGAAATTTTTTCACTGTAAATTTCATCCAGAGATTCTTTAAGAATTTCTCTCGGAGTCCATTTGTCAAATCGAATATCTTTCGAACCGTCGGGGATCCAAAGATTGTGAATAGAAGGTGAATTTAATTCATGACCGAAATAAGCGGCAATTCTTCTGGCATGCTTTACATGCTCAATCCAAAAGTCTCGTATCTCTTTACTGTAACTGCTTAACGTAAATCCGTCATCAGCTTTGGGATGAGAGAAACACGTAGCGTTAAAATCCAATTTAAGTCCGTTCTTTTTTGCCCAGTCAACCCATACTTCAAAATGTTTAGGCTCAATTTCGTCTCTGTCAATTCTTTGACCGCCGAAATCCCCGTAAATTGCGTGAAGATTATATCGGTGTTTACCGGGTACAAGCGTGAACACCTTTTCCATGTCTTGCTGTAATTCTTGAATGTTCCTAGCCTTGCCAGGATAATTACCAGTAACTTGAATACCCCCACCGGAAAGAACCGAATCCGGAGTTTCAAAACCGCCCACATCATCTCCTTGCCAGCAATGTACGGAAATCGAAATATTAGACAATCTCCTTAGCGTGGCGTCTGTATCTATTCCAACAGAAGCGAAAAAATCTTTAGCAGCATTAAATTTATCTTCTATTCCTTTTTTCATTTTTTGCTCCACTTATTGATTTGTTCTTCAAACTTAATAAATCTTTCTTTGAATTTTTCACCTTCCGGTTCAATACTTTTAACTTCAAATGAAGAATTGATCACATTTCTAATTTCAGCAAGTGAAGAAACCTCACCTGTCGCAAAAGCCTGCGTCATTATGTTACCGGTGGCTGTTCCTTCAGCCGGACCTGCAATAACCCGAACACCACAAGCTTCGGCTGTTAATTGGTTCAACAATTTGTTCCGAGAGCCACCGCCTACGATGTACAATGTTTTAACCTTTCTATTTTGAAGAGTCTCTATTTGCCTTAAATAATAAGCTGTTTTAAAAGCAAGATTTTCAAAAATACTTCTAACAATAGAGCCTACGTCTGTGGGAATTTTTTGCCCCGTTTCACGAAAATAAGCTGTTAATTCTGCAAGCATATCTTTAGGATTAAAGAAACGCTTATCGTCGGGATCAAAAAAAGCTTGAAATGGTTCGGTTTTTTCCGCAAGTTGCACGAGTTCAGAATAATCCAGAGGCCCGTATTTCCTTTCGAAACTTTGTTTGGCTTTTTGCAAAATCCACAACCCCATTATGTTTTTTAAAAATCTAATAGTGTTATCAACTCCTCCTTCATTAGTAAAGGA
>WFQV01000182.1 GCA_015486905.1 Melioribacteraceae bacterium
ATCGAGCGTTCTCCGTTTGTTTTGTGAACACCTTTGTCGGTAATATTAAAAACGGTTTTACGGCTTTCACCCGGAGCAATTTCAACATAGCCGTTACGGTAATCCTCAAAAGAACGCATCGTGTACCAGTGTCCTTCCGAGCCGTCTTCGTTAGGTGCATTGGAATCTTCAAAACTTATTCGAGCCGTTATTGTGTAAGTTTCCGTCGAAGAAGTGTTAAACCAAGTGACAACAACCCTTTCGCCGAGTTTAAACTCTCTTGCACTCCCACTCACACCTTGATAATCGCCATACTCTTC
This sequence comes from Melioribacteraceae bacterium, assembly GCA_015486905.1. GTDB lineage: Bacteria > Bacteroidota > Ignavibacteria > Ignavibacteriales > Melioribacteraceae > WFQV01. The sequence continues at coordinate 300 of WFQV01000182.1, forward strand.
AACCCCTGCTTTTGGTAAAAGCCCTGCGGGACCTAAGGAGGAATAATTAACATTCGGACTTTTAATCAATGTATTCCAACCGCTAAGCCCGAAAACGTTACCCGAAACATCCGAGCCGAAATCCACTAATGTAGTTTGGGCTTGTAAATTCAGCACAATTCCAAAAAAGAAAATCGAAAGCAATAATTTCATCTTTCTTTTTAACACATCTCTTTTTTGAGAAATCATTTAGATCTCCTACGCTAAAAAAGAAACCAAAATAAATATTACAACGATGGTGATATTCAGAGCTATAAAGATTTTTTCTCCAAAGAAAGAAATTTCCCCCATTGAAGAGCGGACAATCATTAAGGCTATTAAAACCAAAATGCTCAACAGCCAATAAATATTTTGCTCGAAAAACAAAGGGTAAATAAGAACAAAAATGACACAGATTGAAGAAACGATATGTGTTTTTAGCTCATCCACAAAACAAAATTAAGGAATGATTTGCTTCGGGAAATGGAAATAAACGACAATAACTTGGAAATTAATGTCTGTCCGCCAAAATTACGCTGTTCTTGAATTTTTTCTGATAAATTCGGAAGGAGAAACTTTAAAATGCTTTTTAAATATTTTCGAAAAATAAGACGGATCCGAGAAGCCGAATTCGTAAGATGCTTCGGCAATATTCCCTGCTTTGTTTTTCAGAAAATCCGCCGCAAGTTTTAGTTTTATTACGCAAATGTAATTTGTCGGGGTAGTGCTCAACTCCGCATTTGTAATTCGTTGAAATGTTCTTAAAGAAATTCCGAGATTTTTGGCAACATCTTCGGAGCGTAAATATTTGTTTTTATTTGCCACAATAAATTTCGCTGCCTTTTGAAGAATTTTTTCATTGTAACTCAAGTTGTTCTCTGCCGAGTCGAAATTTATTTTCCTTGCGTCAATCTCACTGTTTGACGGTAAACGTTTTAATTTGTAAGTCCGATAAAACAAAAAGGAAATTAAAATGAGAGAAATGAAAACGGTTGTAATGTAAATGCCGAACCATTTGGTTTTGTACTCCTCGGAAATTACTTCGAACCAGCCCGGCTCGCCGGTAAATATTACTTCTTTCCAATATTTAGGGTAGCCAAAATCGCTGTAACCGCTCCAATTAAACGGCCACATTGCTGTTGATGCCTCCTCAACCTCAACCGATTGAGCTGCGGGATAATCAACATCGTTCACACAAACGTCAAGATGCATTTTCATATTTGTTTTCGGCTCGACGCCGATAGCGGCAAATGGAATAGCAATTTCAATTACGTAAGAACTATCTTCGATATCGTCATTTAATGTGCCGTTGATTTTAACACCCGAATGGAAAAGAATATTTTGTGCAAAATCTTTGGGTACCGCAACCGTATCGGCTAAAATTTCTTTCAAATCTCCTTTGAAAACTTCCGAATTGTTGCGGATGTCAATTAGGAATTGGTAATCGTTAATGTCCATCTTAGGCGAGCCTTCACCTTTGGTGTCGATGTACAGCTCAATACCGTCGTTCAAATGTACTAACGGTTTGTCGATGCGTCCGTGATGTTCGGCAAAAAGGTGTTTATCTTTTACAATAAAAGCACAGTAAAAATTCTCTCTGTTCCAGAAGGCTCTGAATTTTACTCTGTTTTTGGATTTTGGCTGAAGCAAGTTTTTGAAATTAAAATTTTTCGGAAATATTTCATTTAACTTGTAATTTGTATTTGTTCGGAAGGAGTGTAGCGTGTCCTCAAATGAATATTCAAAATATTTTCCCCAATCATTTAGATTTCCGTCAATTGTTAAACGCTTATTCGAGTAAGGTATCTCAATTACTCCCTTCTCGGTTTGTGCAAGGCAATCGAAAAAAATTAAAAGAATAAGACCGTAAAGAATAAATTTAAGCAAACCATCTCCCTTTTTTCAAACAAAAGAAAAATAACGGCAGAGGAAATTTTATTTAAATTAAGATAAAAAAATTTTTGTGTAATAACAAATAAAATAGTTTCACAAAATTTAAATCCTTGTTTTGTCAAGCGATGGCAGGGTACAGGTTTAAAATCAGTGGCAAAAAAAATAAGAAAGAAGAAACAAGAGATGAGAAATGGTTTTTCGTTAGACGTAAGACGTTAGAGTTGATAACTGGTGAGTTGAAAACGGAAAGCGAACAATTCAGTGCAATGCTTAAAAACAACATCACGCTCATTAACCACTCACTCACATTTTGATTATTCCCTTTCATTGACTGAATAGTGCTTTTTGGACAAGCCCGTTGTAAGTTCAAAAAATCAAATATTTTGTAGGAACCCCGCCTTGGCGGGGCGTCATTCATTGAGGTAGAAAACATTATGTGGGAATTAAATCGTAAATCGTAATTCATTTGTTATTAGTTCTTGGTTGAATAAAATTCGTGCATTCGTGGCTATTCTGGAGACCGTTAACTCACAACTTAAGACTCGTTACTTAAGACTTTGCATTCGTGTTATATTGTCAAATCAGCGAAAATCATAATCAATCATGACAAATCAGCGTCCCATTACTTGTCATTCATTCGTTCTTCGTTTAGAGGTTTAGTTCGCCTTCGGCGGTTTAGAAGTTTAGAAGCACTTAGAGTGAACAGAAAATTTTTAATTTTTAACCTGCCTACCGGCAGGCAGGTTCTTAATTTTTAATTGAATAAATCCGTGTCATCCGTGTTCTATCCCTTCGCTTTCCAAACAGGCAGTTTAAAATGCTCACCTCGCAATTTGATTACTTTCCGTAACCATTCCTGCGGGTAGCCGACAGATTTCACTCTTCCTTTCTCGTCTCGCACATAACCGTCGTTGTACTTCATTATTAGAAATTCTCCCAACTCTTTCCATTTCCGCACAACTTTTTCTCCGCGAGTGAGTGAGTAATCCGTCAAATATTTTTTTGCCGCCTCTCGATTGGTTTTGTAAAGCTCCAGTGCCGTTTTCTCAATCGCAGGTTGCAATTGAAATTCTTCGCCTTCCAATTCTCTTTGCACTTTTTGAATATCTTTAATCATGTAAGAATATTTCAAATTGGCAAAATTGGAAACAAAATTAAAAACCCACCAAGCGGAGTCCCATGAAAATTTACTCATCGAGCCGGTGCGGTAAGCCTTTGGCACAGCTTCAATTCCGCAGTAAAGCGGTACGTAGCAATTCGTGTACGTGTCGTCCACAGCGTAATAATAAACGCCGCCGATTGGATTTGGAAGCCAGCTGCGTGCTTGCGAGACAAACGAATACGCCGTTTGCTGAGTGGAAATAGGACGTTCCCAAGCATATTCCACACTGTCAACCTTCCAAGTAATCGGGCGCCAACGGTCCGGCGCGCCGAAAGGTCCCGCGTCCACACCTTTGGTCATGTCGTAATCCGTTCCTTCGTAATGGTCGCGCATTAAAGCAATTACATCTTGTACACTCAACTTTTTATCCGGTTTAATCCAAAGAGGGTAACGTTTTGCACCTTTTACGGCGCGGGCAAAATCCGGTGAAAGATTAAGCGAAGGAGCGCTTCGGCGGAAAATGCTCCACACACGCATTGCACAGTAACGCAATCTTTGAGGATTAATCGGGTCGTATGCTTCATTAAACTTGAAGGGTTTGCCGGAAGCAGGGTTGTAGTAGCCGTGTTTCACGGCAAAGGAGATTACGTTTTTGGAATAAAGGCAAACCTTCGGTGAATCGAGCGGGAACTCTCCTATGCGGGACATATTTGCGTGGGCGGAAATGTAGCCGTCGGGAATTTTACGCGCGACCCAAATTGCACCCTTACCGCCTTTCCCCGTACCTATTATCTCCATTATCCAAACTTCGTTAGGGTCGGCAATGGAAAAAGTTTCGCCTGTGCTGGCATAACCATATTCGTCCGTTAATTCCGCAATTACTTTAATGGCTTCTCGTGCAGTTTTTGCCCTTTCAAGAGTTAAGTTCATTAAAACCCAATAGTGTAAAAGACCGTCCCTATTTTGCAATTCGCTTCTCCCGCCGAAAGTGGTTTCGCCAATCGACAATTGAAATTCGTTCATCAAGCCCACAACTGCGTAAGTGTGAGAAACCTGCTTAACTTTACCTTCCTTGCCGTAATAATTTTTGACGGAAATGTACTCGTCGGGAGCGTGGTCTTTCGCAGGACGGTAACGCAAGTGCGGAAGAGATTCGCCGTCGCAAGAATACGTAATTATTACCGAACCGTCTTTTGTTGCGCCTTTGCTAACCAAAATATTGGTGCAAGCTGATATTTTTAAAATAGGTGTACTTACAAGGAAAATAGAAGCAATTACCAAAAACAATTTTTTCATTCTTTTTACCTCATAGATAAATTATTTTTTCTTCTTTTCTTTTGCCTTCCCGATTAATTCAAGCGCTTCTTCGTAAGTCAGTTTTTCCGCATTCATTTCCTTGGGAATTCGCACATTCATTCTGCCTGCTTTAAGGTAGGGACCCCAGCGCCCCCTTAAAACCTTAACCGATTCGTCTTCGTCAAATGTCTTAATTGTTTTCTCAGCATCTCTTTTTCTCTTAGACTCAATTACCTCAACAGCTTCTTCAAGCGTTATTGAATAAGGGTCATAATCCTTGCCAAGCGAGTAGAATTTGTTTTTATGTTTAACGTAAGGTCCGAAGCGTCCTATTGCAACAGTAATTTCTTCGTCTTCGTATTGTCCCAATTTCCTCGGAAGTTCGAACAGCGCCAAAGCTTCCTCGAGTGTAATTGTTTCCAAACGTTGTCCGGGTTTTAGCCCTGCGTACTGCGGTTTGGCACCGGGATTATTCGGGTCTTTTAATTGTGCAACCGGTCCGAAGCGCGCCATTCGAACTGAGACTTCAAATCCGGTTTTGGGATCTTTACCTAAAACCCGTTCACCGCTAACTCGCTCGGTTGTCTTTGTTGTATCCTCTACTTTTTTGTGAAAGGGATTATAAAACTCTTTCAACATTTCATTCCACTCGATTTCACCTTGAGCTATTTCATCCAATTCGTTCTCGACGTTTGCCGTAAATTGGTAATCCATCACTTCGGGGAATTGATTGATTAAAAAATCATTCACGAGCATTGCAATATCTGCAGGGAAAAGTTTACCTTTGTCAGCACCGTAATTTTCCACCTTAACATTTTTTTTAATCTCGCCGCCGGTAAGCGTAAGGACTTTGTACTCCCTCGTCTGCCCTGGAATATCGCTCTTTGTAATGTAGCCCCGCTTTTGAATTGTACTGATTGTCGGAGCGTAGGTTGAAGGTCTTCCTATTCCCAACTCCTCCAATTTTTTAACAAGTGACGCTTCGGTGTAACGAGCCGGTGGACGAGTAAACCTTTGAGCGGCAGTAATTAAAGAAGGTTTGACCTTATCCCCTTCCGACATTGTAGGTAAAAGTCCTTCCTGAATTTCCTCACCATTCTCTTCCTCTTTGGATTCGGAGTAAACTTTTAGAAAGCCGTCGAATTTCAAAACTTCGCCCTTGGCAACAAATTTTTCCGGCGAGTTTGAAATAGCAATTTTGACCGTTGTTCTCTCCAATTCTGCATCGCTCATTTGTGAAGCTAATGCTCTTTGGCGAATTAATTTGTAAAGTGCTTTTTCATCTTTACTTCCCGAAACTGTCTCCTTCGAAAAATCCGTCGGTCGAATAGCTTCGTGTGCTTCCTGCGCTCCGGCGGATTTTGTTTTATATTGATGCGGGTGGGAATAATCACTGCCAAATTTTGTAATTATATTTTCTTTTGCCGCGGCAATTGCAAGGTCGGAGAGATTAACCGAGTCGGTTCTCATGTAAGTTATTTTGCCGGCTTCGTAAAGTTTCTGTGCTATTAGCATCGTCTTGGCAACGGAAAATCTTAACTTACGGCTTGCTTCCTGCTGTAATGTGGAAGTTGTAAAAGGCGGTGCCGGAG
>WFQV01000183.1 GCA_015486905.1 Melioribacteraceae bacterium
CCTTAAAAATTCAATTACTTTTTGTCTATCCGAAATTTTTGCTTTACGGAATTTTAATCCTTCTACTTCCTTCAAAAAATGCTGTAAAATTTTAGGATGTGTCTGTCGGAAAAAGACTGTTCCCAAATCAAATAAAATCACCTCACGGTTAATTATTTCATAATTAACCAAAAAATGCTGCCGAGGAATAAGTATCACCTCGAAGCGCAATGGTTCTTCTTCGAGACGTTTAATTATTCCCTCAACGCTTTCGAAAACCAGATCCCGCGAGAGTTTGTTGAAAGGTTCTCGACCTTGGATATAATCGACTACCTCGCTTTGGACAACAAACTCAAGGCGGCTCTTTTCCTTACTTTGAATTATTTCTTTCCTTTTACGAAAAGCTTCAATTGCCTCATCAAGCTGTTCCTCCGTAAAATCGTAAATGTTTTTCAAATACTCTCGGCGAAGTTCTTCCGATTGATTAATTACACTGAAATTACGTGAGACGGAAATTCTATCCCCGCCGGAAGGTCCGAACCAAATTTCCTCGAAACGTGCATAACTAAAGGTAGCTTCGTGTTCTTCGGCAAAAATGGGAAACGTATTGACTTCGATGTCCAAAAGAGCATCGATACTTAAGTGCAAAACTTTGCTAATAGCTTCCAATTTTTCCACACTCGGCTTATGATGACCGTTCAAAATCGAGTAAATCGTCTGAAGCTCGATTCCGGTTCTGTTTGAAAGCTCTTTAACCGAAATGCCGTAAGCTTTCATCGTATCTCGAATTTTTTTACCTATCCTTGGATTTTTAATATCTGCCATTAGAACTCACAATTTAATTAAACATATTTTTTAATTACTTTCCTTGCCTCTTCAGTGAGGCGTGCCGCTTCACGGATATTTTCCACCGAAGCTTCTTTGTAACCATCTATTAACGCAGAGTAACCGCGATTTAATTTCCTTTCGGCTTTTGCAAAGGAAGCTATTACTTCCGTAAACTTTCCTATCCCGATTTCTTCGGTAATATTCACACGGAAATAATCCATATCTATTGAAATTTTTTCAATCCATTCTTCCAGAATTTCCTGCGTTTCTTCCGTGTTTTCAATTTTATTTTCCAAAACATTTTCAAGAGCTTCTTTTAAACTTGCAATAAATTTTTCGAACGCTTCAAGTGTGTAGCCTTCACCTTTTCCACGAGCTTGAAATATTTTTTTCTTTAAAGATTTCCTCTGAAGGTAAATGGCAAAAATAAGAACGAGAATCGACACCGTGAACTGCGTCCACATCGGAGGAATGCGGGAAGCGAAAACCGCAGATGCAGCAACGGAAATAATGATAAGAAGGACACTAATGATTTCCAACGCCATCATAGCCCCCCAAAAACAGTTAATAAGGCAAACGTGATAATAAGCAGAGCTTCTCCGACTATCATTCCCGCTGCGAAAGGGACACCCCATTTTTCCGCCCATTCCTTCCCTTTCCAAAAGACAATCAGAATGTTTAATAAACTCCCCAGCCCGTAAGGCAAGATGTATTTCATTGAAAGATACATTGCTATTCCCATTATCACTCCAAGACCTGGAATTGAGGTAAAAGAAAGTACGGCTCCAATAATTCCGCCGGCAAGAAATTTGTCTGTGGGCACATTCCCGCTAACAACGGCATCAATCGTTGCTCCGAGAGCGACTGCTTGGGGAGCTTCTATTTCAGTCCCCGGGCCAAAGCCTGGCAGCTTAGCGCCGGTTACAGGGTCTGTTCCGCCACTGTTCCAAATAAGCAACATCACACTTAGCGAAATCACAGGTCCCAATCCGGCAACGGCAAGTTGAAGTCCCTGCTGTTTTGCCGGTTTGCTGCCAACCAAATGTCCCGTCTTCAAATCTTGCATCATATCCGCGCATTCGGCAATGGCAATTGAAATGGCGGCACCTATTAAAACAGCCGTCGTTATTTCGTCCGGGGTAAGGAACATCATTAAAATTGCAACTGCAATAAGCGACATCCCGCTAATCGGCGTCCAGTCCGTCATTCCCGTAGCTTGAGAAACAATTATTCCGGCGAATACAAGCCAAAGGGTAGCAATAAGAGAAATCAAGAAAGCGGAGAGAATTGAAATGTGGCTGGTGAAATAAGCGGCAAGGAAGAAAAGCGAAAATGCAATTGCTACTACAGTGTAAAGCAATTTAATCGGTAGTTCGTCGTTATCCTCGCTCTTAAGTGTTTTCAAATTGAAACTTTTAATTGTTGCTTTAATAGCCGGAATAATCAAAACAATACTCATTAATGAACCGCCAATCAGCATTCCGATTCCAAGGGGACGGGTCATATTTGCGTGGATAAAATTTGCAGCCTTATCCGGCGTAATATTTGAAGGAAGCCAATTCAGCGAAATCATTAAAGGTGCAACAAACCAGTAGGCAAGAAGTCCGCCGGCAAGAACGAAAAGCCCGTTGCGTCCGGCAATAAATCCTATTCCAACGCTTAGCAAAGACACAGCCCAAACGTTGTTGAAATATTTAGGTAGCCCGAGAATTACGTTCAAATCAAAACTGGAAGGAATAATTTCCGGCAAGCCCATTTTGGGAAACTGCGTAACGAAATAAACAAATGCCGAAATAAAAGCACCGAGGAGAAGAAGTCGGGATTTTTTCATCCCTTCGGCCGGTGAACGTAAAATGCTTGCAATAGCCGTTCCGGAAGGGAAGCGTAATCTGTCCACGTCAATCATTTGTTTACGTAGAGGTATAATGAACCCCACTCCGAGAATTGCACCCGCCACGCCGGCTGCGGCAATCCACCAAAAATTAAATTCCGCACCTTTAATTAAAAGTACAGGCACGGTAAAAATAACGCCGGCAGTAGAGGTATTGATTCCGGAAGCAACCGTTTGAATAATGTTATTTTCGAGAACCGTACCACGCTTGAAAATAGCCCGCATTATTCCCCAACCTAAAACCGCCGCCACCGGAGAGCCGTTCGTGGAAAAGCCCAAGACCAACGCGGCGTAAGAAAAACTTGCCGTCATCAAAACACCGATGAAAATTCCCACACCGACCGCAAGGGGTGTAGAATCTTTGTAAACATTATTCGCCGGTTGTAAAGTCACAATTAAATTCCATTTGGTTTATTGATTACTAAAACGCCGAACGCTTGGCATCTTTGAAAACCGAGTGAAGATTTTAATATTCGAGTCAAAATTCAAGCTCGAGAGATAAAACATTAACGCCGCCCAAATCTCCGTAATCCACCCATACGTAATCCATTTTAACCGGTGTACTCGTAAAACTTTGGAAATCCAACCCGAAACCGAGCGAGTATTTTTGAGTATCGTAACCAACACGTAAACCGGCACGTACGAAAAACAAATCCCTCCACGAATATTCCGCTCCCCAATTGGTTCGCAAGGGAGAATCGTAAAAATCATTTATTGCCACTGCAAGCATCAGCTGATGTTCCCCGGAAGTAAGCCAGGTTGACTGCCTACCGATTACGACCGAAGAGAGACCAATTGTAAAGCCGAGCGGCAGAGGAAAATCTTTTGTGGCAAGTCGTGCTTCGGGCTGAGGGCTGCCGGGATAGTCGTCCGGTTTTTCCTTGTAAAAAGAAAGATGAGGTCCACCCATTATTCCCATATCCGGACCCATATTCGAAATGTTCATTCCGATTCTTATTCCTTTCTCTTTCAAATTGTAAATTGTACTGATGTCGAAAGCAAAGCCGTAAGCATATTCCATCCAAATGCTTTCGTAAATGTACTTTGCAAGAATTCCCACGTAAACCTTGTCCGTAAGCTGGCGTGCGTATCCGAGTCCGATAGCCAAATCGCTAGCCCGGAAAGTTTCGCCTGTGCCTTCCGGTTTTTCGAGCGTGGTTACTTCCATTTCACCGAGGTCGAAATAATCCACCATTAAGCCCAAATAATCCGAAGATGAAAAGGGAAATGTTCCTGCAACGAAATGCTGCGTAATACCGGCGTATCTTTTACTGTACTGATATTGCACCGCACCGTGTCCGGAAATTCCCATCCCAGCCGTGTTCCAATAAAGGGCGGAAGGATCACCGGCTACTCCCGTATAAGCACCGCCCATTCCGAGAGCACGTGCTCCAACTTCAATTTGGAGAAAATTTGCCGCCGTAGTTCCAACTTTGGTTAAATCCTGAGCTTTAAGCTGCGAAGCAAGTAAAAGAGCCATTACCAATGTTGTTAAAAATTTTCCGTATTGCTTTTTTGTATTCTTCATTTTCAATCCGTTAAATTACCAGATAATTGCAAACTTGCCAATTTTGTGCTGCCCGTCCGGCATGCTTATAGTGTAAACGTAAACTCCGTAAGAGACAATCAAATGCTCGTCCGTTTGAAGATTCCAGCTTTCTTCACCTATCGTAGAACTTGAATGCCGAATGGTTTTCACGAGATTCCCGCTAATCGTGTAAATTTTAATCGTACATTCCTTCGGTAAATGGGTAAATTTTAGTTCATGCGTAAATCTGTCGGGGGTACGCGCCGCCTGCTCGGCAAGATTGTAAACAATGTAAGGATTCGGTACGACTTTAATTTTCGACAAGTCCGCACCTTTTTCGGATGTCGTTTCCTTCTCCGTTTTAAATGCATAACTGTCCTTACCGGTAAAAGGCTTCTTGGTTCTGTAAAGATAAACGTCTCCTGGCTGTGGTGCATGAGAACTGTCCGTCCAATTAACGGTAAATTTCCACGTAAGAACGCGTGTGGTGTCCACAATATTAGAATCCGGCACGAAGTTCAATGTATCCAATTCGCGTAAGTAAATGAAATCCCCGCTTTTCCAATCGAGGCTGGGATTCATCACAAAAAGCTGAATTGGTTTCGTCATCTCCGGGTCTTTTGTAATATTAAAGACTTGGAACGGAACTGTTTTTGAAGTAGGAACGCTGGAAAATTTAAGCGAGTTTCGTCCAAAAACAACTGCGTAATCGCAATTGGTTCCGCTCGTATCGTTAAAAGGTGTGAGTGTGGAAAATTCGTAATCCGAGGTGTCCGCAGTTACTTTCTGCCAGCCCTGGTCAAGTTCTCCGATTGTGTTGTGATTAATTATTTTTAGTCCCACACCGTCAAAAATGGGGCGCGGTTGAACAAGGTTGCTTTCCGATTCGGTCCAAATCTTTTTGTAATTTTCGACGACATAATCATCTTTGTCTTGGTCGTAAACGTCGAAGGAAATCACACCTGCCGAATCGTGAAAAGTAATTAAATATGTGTCTCCCGTAATGTTAATCGGGTCAATATTTGTAACGTTAACCGTTCCGGTGGCAATTCCGGTTAAATGTTTCGCAGCTGAATCCACAGCGCCGGGATGAAAGCCTTGCGGTTGCAAACCGGGAATTACGTCAACCGTTTGAATTAGACGCGGGTCGTTACCGCGAGAAGATTCCAACGACGGCTGTCCGGCACTTATTACCGGATAATCGTAAGCGGTAATTGTGTACCGGTAACGAACTCCGTTTACGACGTTGTTGTCGGTAAATGTGTATTTCAAACCGGAATTACTGCCCAAATCGAAAAATGGGTTAAGTGTATCGGGACCGCTCCATTGGTCGATTTTGTCATAAATAACCATTGGTTTGTAACCGACAATTTTTTCGCCGGTGTAGTCGTAAATAGGTGTTCCCCATTTGGGTTCTCCCTGTCCGTTAACAGCCGCTTGTGTACGATAAATTCTGTAGCCTTCGAAGTCGTGTTCTCGCGTAACAATCTCGTAAGAATCCTCGGATTTGTCATCCCAATAAAGGGTAACTTTCCCGTCCTCACCGTAAATTACCGGCAATCCGTTTTTGTCAATCACTTCGGTTCCAACAGCATGAAGAGTTGGAGCGGAAGGGGGGCGGAATCCGATGAAGTTATTTTTGTACAGCGTGTCCGCTTGTTTTAAGGCATCGAAAATAGATTTAAAACGAATCTGCGGCGGATTTGTCGGAAAGCCGTCGGGACCTAAAGGTCCGGGGTTCGGCGTACCACCCACAATACCGATATGAATTGGGATTGTATCGCCAGGTTCAATTGAAAACGGGCCCGAGCTAAACCAGAATTGAATATCGGGTCGGCTGCCTTCGGGGTAGCTTTCCTGATAATCTCTCAGAGAATCCACATCGTCCATGTGCGGATTGTATTTGTTGTGAAACCAAAGGCTCCTTTGTTCGGCGGGAATAAGTCCGGGCTGGCCGGAAGAAATTCCGTAAAGAGTTTTTTCCCATTGAGCATTAATGTTCGAGGGACGCATTGCCTCGTCCTGGTCGAACCAGTGAAAATCGGTAATTCCTATTTCGGGACTGTTCGGATCGCCGGGATTTACTTTCGGAGTGC
>WFQV01000184.1 GCA_015486905.1 Melioribacteraceae bacterium
AAAGTCACGAAAATTTATTGAAAATTTAATTGACTCCGAAGAAAACGAAGCAACAAGTTTCAAGGAACATCTTTTTAATTCCAAGCAGTCCGGTTAGCGCGTCCCGATTTCATCGGGAAGGTCGTAGGTTCGAATCCTATCACCCCGACAAAGAAAGTTAAAGAATAAGAAAGATTTTCTGATGATATCCAAGACTTATTCCGACGCTCGTGATTTTGAGATTAAGATTAAAAGAATAAAGTCACGAAAATTTATTGAAAATTTAATTGACTCCGAAGAAAACGAAGCAACAAGTTTCAAGGAACATCTTTTTAATTCCAAGCAGTCCGGTTAGCGCGTCCCGATTTCATCGGGAAGGTTATTGAGTCAATTGATAAAGAGGGAACGAGGATGGCACATTTTTTTACTTACATACTATATAGTAAAAGCTGGAACAGATACTATATCGGTTCAACTAATAATTTAACCCGCAGACTTACTGAACATAATTCCGGGCAAACAAAATCAACAAGAAATGGCAAACCTTGGAGACTCGCTTTTCTGAAAATATTCAAGACTTATTCCCAAGCTCGTAATTTTGAGATTAAGATTAAAAGAATGAAGTCACGAAAGTTCATTGAAGATTTAATTGACTCCAAAGAAAACGAAGCAACAAGTTTCAAGGAACATATTTTCAATTCCAAGCAGTCCGGTTAGCGCGTCCCGATTTCATCGGGAAGGTCGTAGGTTCGAATCCTATCACCCCGACAAAGAAAGCTCAAGAATAAGAAGATTTTCTGATAACATCCAAGACTTATTCCGACGCTCGTGATTTTGAGATTAAGATTAAAAGAATGAAGTCACGAAAGTTCATTGAAGATTTAATTGACTCCGAAGAAAACGAAGCAACAAGTTTCAAAGAACATCTTTTTAATTCCAAGCAATCCGGTTAGCACGTCCCGATTTCATCGGGAAGGTCGTAGGTTCCCCCGACTACCAAAAACCTATTGCAAGTACGCTTCTCTTAATTTATTTCCCAACGAGTTTACAATTTCGAATTCGGCTTCCCTTACTTTTTCCACATCGCCAAAATATTCGTTTTCAGCACTATCTTTTCCAACCCCTGTTTTGCCGGCGACAAAAGGAAGAATTTCAAGATTTTCCACAACAATATTGTTAGTATTCTCTCTGTCGATTTTCCCCGCAATTAGGAATGGTCCCATGCTTAAAGTTTTGGCTGCCACACGACGGTAAACAGCCGGGAAAATCACCGCCTCGAAAGTTCCGCTTAAATCTTCGAGCGAGAGGAATTTCATGATTTGCCCTTTTTTCGTTCGAAGTCTTTTGGAAGTTACAAACCACCCAATCATCTTTACGTCTTTACCGGCATAAAAGCTCATTTCGGAAGCATTAATTACGCCTAATTTTTTCGCTTCGTTCTCGAAAAAGTTGAGCGGATGCCGACTTACCATAAACCCGAATGTTTCGTACTCCGCAACGGAAATTTCTTCAATTGTGTATTGCCGTTTCACCTCCACCCTCTTTCCCAGTCTTGCGACTTCATTTCCAAACAAATTTTTACCGTGGAGAGTTAAGGAACGTTTGTAGTGGAAATAAACATCCGACAATCTGAGTAGAGTAGGACGGGTTTTCCCGAAACAATCCAACGCCCCACATTTAATCAGCAGTTCCGCTTCCGCGTAACCGATATCCGTCCTTTCGAGAAAGTCTTTCAGGCTGAGATATTTCCCTCCGACTTTTCTTTCCCGTACAATTTTTTTCGCGGTTTTTTCGGAAAGATTTTTTACCGCTTTAAATCCCATACGAATCACTTTGTCGAAACCGACGTAACCGTACGAACTCCGATTAACGGAAGGGAGCAAAATCCGGATGCCCATTCTTTTGGCTTCGTTGATGTAAACGCCAGGTGAATAATAACCACCGCCGTTGTTCAAAACACCCGCCATAAACTCCGCAGGGTAATGTGCTTTTAAATATGCTACTTGAAAAGAGAGCAGAGCAAAAGAAGCACTGTGCGCCTTGCTGAAAGCGTAACCGGCAAACGATTCTATTTGACGCCACAGTTCCTTTGTCGCTTTTACCGACAACCCCTTAAAACGGCATGAATCAAAAAACCTATTTTTTATTTTTTGCATTGCTTCGCGAGAACGCATTTTGCCGCTCATAGCGCGGCGGAGCAAATCGGCTTCTTCCAAAGTCAAACCGGCTACATGGTGAGCAATTTTAATTACATCCTCCTGGTAAATCATTACACCGTAAGTTTCTCCCAAGTATTTTCCCATTTCGGGAATTAAATATTTCCTGCGGAGAGGGTTTTGGTGGCGTTCAACAAATTCGCTCATCATTCCGCTGGAGGCAACACCGGGACGAATGACCGAGCTGGCGGCGGTAAGCATTTCGAAAGTGTCGCACGAAAGCTTTTTTAGTAAAGAACGCATTCCGGGAGATTCAATGTAAAAGCAACCGATTGTCCGTCCTTCGCGCATAAGTTTTTTTGTCTTTTCATCCGCAAAAATTTTTCCGTAATCGTAAATGTCAAAGTTTTCTTTCCCCGGCAAAGAAGGCAGAGCGCGGTGAAATTTCAAAACGACTTTCCGTTCGCCCCTGCTTGTGAGCCGGCAGTTTTTCATGTTCAGCAAAGAAGACTCTGATTCCGCAGACGAAAGTTTCATTATTTTGCCTTTTAAATAGTGCTATTCTGTTCACTAAAATTAACAAAAATGTTTTAAATGTCAAAGGAAGAGAAACAAAAATCCTTTTTTCTCCACGCAGAGAACGCAAAGTTTTTTCGAAAAGGAACACTTCGTTTCACAGTGCAAGTTTAAATTTTGTTGTAAAAATATTTGAGCCGATTTTCGCCCCGACCGTTTTGTCATTTGCCCCGCCTTCGGCGTGGCGTCATTAACGAGTTCCCTTAAATCGTCCTTGGTAATTTGTTACCTTCAGCAGCGTTCTTTAATTGGATGGTTGGAGGGATGTTTGAATGGAATTGGCGAAGAGGAAGCATTTAACTCTCCAAGGTTTCCGGTTTAGCTGGAATCAACTTGAAATTCGCAAACCATTGGGAAGCTAATCAATATTCGCTACAATCAAATAAAAAAAATCTTTCCGACCCCGAATGGGTCGAATGTCTTTAGAATAAATCGATTAAAAATAACCCTACGATGCTGAAGGCAACTGAAAAATTTTTAATTCTTAATTTTTAATTATTGCGTCTAGCGTCTTACCTCTTGCTTGTCACGACGTAGTCAAGCGAAGTGCAGACGAAGGCGGGCGTCTCGCGTTTAAATATTTCTGATTTCTGGTCTCTTCTTTCTAATATTATTTACTGCCTCACTGAGAAAAGCATTTCTGCAATTTCCCTTAACACTCCTTCTCCGCCGTTACGTTTGCAAACGTAGTCAACAGCATTTTTTACTTTTGTAACAGCGTCCGCAGGGCAAGCACTCAAGCCGGCTGTTTTAATCACATTTAAATCGTTTACGTCATCCCCAATAAACAAAACCTGATTGGGATTAATGTTTAAGGTTTTACATATTTCCAACAGCTTTTGCTCCTTATCCCATTCACCGATGTAACAATGTTTTATTTTCAGGCGTTCGCAGCGGGCAAGAATCATTGGAGAAACATCGGAAGTAATAACGGCTGTTTCAATGCCGGCTTCCCTCAAAAGGTAAGTTCCCATTCCGTCTTTCACGTTGAACCTTTTTAATGCTAATCCGTTAGCATCATAATAAAGTCCGCCGTCCGTAAGTACGCCGTCAACGTCGCAAACCACGAGTTTTATTTTTAGAAGTTTGTTTTTTAGCCTTATCGCAGCAGTGTTTTCGAACAAAATTTACCTCGTAATTTCTATTGTAAAAATTGTATGAATATATGAAAAATCTTTTTAAAAAAATAATTTTTTTAACTTCATTTATTTTGAAAAAGTAAGAAAACATTTTTTATATTTGGAATGCTTGATTGTGACCTTGAGCACAACAATTATGATTAGAGAAAAAAAATACTATTCATATCATTTCGAAACAAATCCGTTCATCAGAACGGAGAAAGATTCTATTCTCTACCTCAAAAGGGTAAATACTTTCAACAAATTCACAAATAACAACCAACTTAACAAAAATTTTTCTTTACCAATTAATTCATCTTATTTAATCACAAAACAAAGGGATGTTCTATGTCAAAACTATCCAAATTAATCGTATTGCTGAGTGTTGTTTTCATTAGCACAACACTCTTTGCCCAAAAGAATTACAAACTAATGGGCGTCGTTAGGAGTGCCGGTAACGGAGAAGCATTGATAGGCGCTAATGTATTTCTTAAGGGAACTACCATTGGTGCGGCTACAGACGCTAATGGTAAGTACGTCATCGAAGCCCCGGCAGGCAAATACACAGTTGTTTGCAGCTATGTAGGCTTCGAGAAAAAAGAAGTTGACATTAATTTAACCAACAACATGAAATTGAATTTTACTCTTAAAGAGTACCAATTTCAACTTAACGTTACGGTAATTGCAGACCGTGCAAAGGAACGCGAAACTCCTGTGGCTTTCACAAACGTTGATAAAAAAGACATGGAGTTCAAATTAGGTTCGCGCGATATTCCGTTGGTACTTAACACTACGCCCAGTGTTTACGCTACACAGCAGGGTGGTGGCGCTGGTGATGCACGTGTTAACGTACGTGGTTTCAACCAAAGGAACGTTGCAATTATGATTAATGGTGTTCCCGTAAACGATATGGAAAACGGTTGGGTTTACTGGTCGAACTGGGACGGATTGGGCGATGCGTCTAATTCTATCCAGGTTCAGAGAGGACTCACAGCCGTTAACTTGGCAACTCCTTCCATCGGCGGTACAATGAACATCATTACCGACCCCAGTGCTCAGAAAGCAGGCTTCAGATTTCGTCAAGAAATAGGAAGCGGCGACTTCAACAAGAAGACCTTGTTTGTCAATACAGGTCTGATTAACAACAAATTCGCCCTTAGCTTTGGCGGCGTTCGCAAAGTAGGCAAAGGCTTAATTGACAGGACATGGACAGACGCGTGGGCATTCTACCTCGGCGCAAGTTACAATATCAATGACAAAAACAGGATTGAATTCTACGCTTTGGGTGCTCCTCAAAGACACGGTCAAAATCTTTACAGGCAAAATGCAGCTGCCTACGACCATGCTTTTGCGAGAGACGTTTTGGGATACAGTCAAGCAGCATTAGATAAATTTCCTGAAAGAGGAAGACTTTACAATGAAAACTGGAATTCTGTTAGCTCTTCTTACACAGGCAAACAATTCTGGAATGGAACTACTCATTTAAGACACAGTGCGAATTTCATTAACGAAAGAGAAAACTATTACCATAAACCCTTGGTTAATTTAAACTGGTATTCTCAATTCAACAAAAGAACAAGTCTTTACACTACGCTTTATTATTCCGGCGGTGTCGGTGGCGGGTCAGGTACTTACGGACATTTATCATGGGATTATTCCGGACCTTCCCGAGTAGCAAATTGGGACGCTACTATTGCAGCAAACCAAGCTAACATTGACACTACAGTTAACGCAGCAGTTTCAAAAGGTATTTTGAGAAACAGCGTTAATACCCAGTGGACAATCGGCGCCATTTCAAAATTGTATTACAAAGTTAATCAATATTTGAACACTTCATTTGGAATAGACTGGAGAACCGCTGAAATCAATCACTTCCGTGAAGTTCGTGATTTATTGGGCGGTAAATACTATTATTTCAGTGGGAATCAATTTGACAGTCCTGCTGATTATTACAAAGGTCTTGGCGATAAAATAGCTTATTATTTCACCAATACCGTTAATTGGATAGGCGGTTATGCTCAAGCCGAATACAATAGAAATCGCTACACGTTATTCGGTATGGCAGGTTACTCGATGGTCAAATATACTTACACAAACCATTTCAAACAAGATGCTCAGGGTAACGAACTGAAAGCAACACCCGATGCAAACACAGGCTTCCAGATTAAAGGTGGTGCAAGTTACCGTATGACTACCGCTCTCGACATTTACGCAAACCTCGGCTACGTTGCACAAGTGCCTATTTTTGACCAGGTAATTGACGATAGAAATGCTACGGTTGAAACAAATCCTAAAAATCAAAAATTTACATCCGTTGAAACAGGTGTAAATTGGACAGGATTAAACGGCAAACTTAATTTGAAAGGAAACTACTATTTCACACTGTGGCAAAATAGGACAAGGTCAATTCAAAAATATGATTATTCTCTAAACACAGATTACCTTATATTCGTTAAAAACTTAACTCAAGTACATACCGGTTTGGAACTCTCGGGAGCTTATCAACCTTGCCGTCAATTCAGGTTAGATGGTGCTTTCTCCTACGGTTATTGGAAAACCACATCAAATGCAGATGCAGCATTTAAATATTACAACAATGAGGCTAAAAATCATACCGACAAACTTTACGTTAAAGATTTGTTCATCGGAGATGCTCCACAAACACAATTGGCACTGGCAGCAACCATATTCCCAATCAAAGGTCTTTCCACTCAGTTAATATTTAAATATTACGACAGATTCTACGCAGATTGGAACCCTGAGGCAAGAACAGATCCTAATGATACAAAACAGAGTTGGTTGACACCTTCTTACACTTTGTGGGATTTGCATTTCAACTACACACTTCCGATGCAAGTTGACGGTTTGGACATTCAAGTATTTGCCCATGTATTCAACTTGTTCGATGCCCTTTATGTACAAGATGCTGTTGATAACAGTAAGTACAATGGTTACAAAATAAAAGATGCAAGTGGGAAAAAGGTATTTGCTCATCCCCACACGGCTGATGCAGCAGAAGTATTCCTCGGATTACCGAGAACATTTAACATCGGTATCCAGATTGCTTATTAATAAAATTATTTTGTAAGTTCTTTACAAGCTGCCCTTTAGCAGGGCAGCTTTTTTATTTGAGGGATTACAATGAAACGATTAAAATATTTTTTCATATTTCTTTTAATACTTTCTTTTCAACTTTTAGCCCAAAGAAATAGTTATGTAATTTTAATATCTTTCGACGGCTTCCGTTACGATTATGCTAATCGCGGTATTACTCCTAACATCGACAAGATGAAAAAGGAAGGCGTGAGCGCCTCGTCTTTTCAGCCTTGCTTCCCATCAAAAACTTTCCCTAACCACCAATCAATTATTACGGGGATGTACATTGAAAATCACGGCATCATTGCAAACAAATTCGAAGACCCTTTCACAAAAGAGCATTACAGACTGGGTAAAAAATCGACAACACAAAGCAAATGGTACTTAGGGGAACCTTTCTGGGAAACAGCCGAAAGGAACGGAATTAAAACGGCAAGCTTTTACTGGCCCGGTTCGGAGCTTGACTTAAAATACCGGCGCCCCACTTACGTTAAACATTACAACCAAAATTTTCCTTACTACGCGAGGGTAGATACAATCGCCAAGTGGCTGCAAATGCCTAACCCGATTAGACCGCACTTCATTACACTTTATTACAGTCTTACGGATACTTACGGTCACCGATTTGGTCCTAACTCGAAAGAGATGAATTTCGCAATCTCCCGTGTCGATTCCGTATTGGGTTACCTTTTCGACAAAGTGAAAAAAATAGGGATGAAAGACAGCGTGAATTTCATTCTCGTTTCCGACCACGGCATGACTGATATTTCACCGAAACGCGTTGTAAATTACGAGAAAATTTTAAATGGTTTGAAATACAAAACGGAAGCCGGCGGACCCTTCCTTTTAATTACGCCGGCAAAAGGAGAGAAAGAAAAAATTTACAAACGACTTAAAACAAACGAGGATCATTACAAAGTTTACACGAAAGAAAACATCCCGAAATATTTCCACTATTCGAAAAATCCGTTCATCCCCGAAGTTATTGTAATCGCCGATTTAGGCTGGGAGTTGGTTAACAATAAATCTTTAAAAGAATTTAAAGCACATCCCATGAAAGGTGACCACGGATTCGACAATCACCAACTCAATATGCACGGCATTTTCTTTGCATTGGGACCTAATTTTAAAAAGGGTTATAAAACCGGTACAATTCGTAACATTGACGTTTACCCCTTGCTGTGTAAAATTTTCAACATTCCGCCTCATGCAGGAATTGACGGAAAATTGGAAAGAATTGGATATATTTTAAAGTAAGATAAAATAAAATGAGCGGGAAAAATCAAATCAATAAAACGAGAGAGCATGAAAAATATTTTGAATTTTCATTACGAAAAGAGGAAGTTAGACAACGGACTTGAGGTAATTCTTCATAAGAATTCATCCTTACCTTTGGTTACCGTCAACATTTGGTACAAAGTGGGGTCGGCAAACGAAAGTCCTGAGAAAACCGGTTTTGCACATCTCTTCGAACATATGATGTTTCAAGGCTCGGAACACGTTGCCAAAGAAGAACATTTCAAATTTATTCAAGAGGTTGGCGGAACTCTGAACGCTTCAACTTCGTTCGACAGGACAAATTATTTTGAAACACTTCCTTCCAACAATTTGGAGCTGGCTCTGTGGCTTGAATCCGATCGTATGGGCTTTTTCCTCCCTGCGCTTACGAAAGAAAAATTTCTTAATCAGAAAGAAGTGGTAATGAACGAGCGCCGCGAGCGTTATGATAATCAGCCTTACGGCAGAGCTTGGGAAATTTTATTTTCGAATTTGTTTCCAAAGAATCATCCCTACTCTTGGCCTACAATAGGTTGGATGGAACACATTAAAAAATTTGAATTTGAGGAAGTAAAGCATTTCTTCAAAAAATTTTACGCACCGAATAATGCAATGTTAACAATATGCGGAGATATTGAAATTGACGATGCATTTAATTCGGTTAAAAAATATTTCGATGAGATTCCGCCGAATAATTCAATTCCCGAAGTCCGGACGGAAAACTTTATTTTAAGTGAAAGCACCTCCATTATTCATTACGACAAAGTTCAACTTCCAAGAATTTACATTGCGTTCCCGTCGGTTAAATCCTACGAAAAGGAAGAGGCTCATTTGCATTTAATCGGTGAAATTTTAGCCGGGACAAAAAATTCAAGACTGACAAAAGAATTGGTTTTCCACAAACAGATTGCACAGGAAATTTATTCCTTCCAGTACTCAGGTAAGTACGGTGGTGCCTTTGTAATAATGGCTACCGCAAAGCCCGAAATTTCCGCCGACGAGCTCTCGTTTGAAATTCACAATGAATTAAAGAAATTTTTAAATAGCGACGTTAAAGAAAAAGAATTAACTCGTTCAAAAAATTCAATTAAATCAACGTTCATTTATTCCTTGCAGAACATTGCTACGCTTGCGGACCAATTTAACAATTACAATTTTTATTTGAACAACCCGAATTATTTTGAGGAAGATGTGGAACGCTTTAATTCTTCGACAACGGCGGACTTGGCAAGCGCTGCGCGTAAATACCTCACAAAACATTTCACCGAGCTACGTATTCTACCGGAGGATGAACGATGAATTTAATATTAAATAGAAACAAAAAACCGAAGTCCGAGAAAGAACTGGTTTTTAATCTTCCCCGAATTAATGAATTTCGACTCGACAACGGTTTAAGAATACTGTTCGTTGAAAAGAACAACCTGCCTATTATTCAACTGAATTTAATAATAGATGCAGGTGCACGCTTTGACCCGCCGGAGAAAAGCGGTTTGGCTTATTTGCTTTCGCTTTTAATAGACGAAGGGGCAGGCAAGTGGAACGCTCTCCAACTAAGCGATGAATTAGAACGAATAGGTGCTATCTTTAGTTCTTTTGTCGATAATGATGCCGCTTATCTTTCATTGTTGATATTAAAAGAAAATTTTAAAACTGCTCTCGAGCTTTTTTCGGCAATTTTAGCAAAGCCAAAATTAACCGAAGAAGATTTTGAAAGAGAAAAGAAAAAACAGACGGCAAGAATTTTACAAATGCTTTCACGCCCTTCTTACATTGCAGATTTGATTTTCGAAAAAAATATTTTTAACGGTTCGACATACTCCCAGCCGGCTGATGGTTACATCCAAACAATTGAAAAAATCGGACATAACGATGCATTGGAATTTTACCGAAAATATTGGCGTGTGGAAAATTCTACTTTGGTTGTAGCCGGCAATATTCAAGAAGATGAACTTCGCGAAATGCTCGAAAAGAAAATTGGAAACTGGAGCAACAGCAATGAAGTTACTTTCCTTAGCGGCGGCTTTAACCCGCGGAAGAAAAAAATTTTGTTAATCGACAAACCCAACGCGCCGCAAAGCGAAATAATAATAGGACATTTAAATGGTAAAAAAAACGACGTTGATTATTTCAGCAAACTTGTATTTAACTCCATTTTCGGCGGGCAATTTTCTTCCCGGCTAAATTCAAATTTGCGTGAAGATAAAGGCTACACTTACGGTATTCATTCTTCTTTTCTTTACAACAAAATAGGCGGGTATTTCAATGTTTCCACTTCGGTCGAAACTAAAAACACACTGCCGGCAATTGATGAAATAATAAAAGAAATTGTAAAAGTAAAAGAAGGAGTGAAGGAAGAGGAGGTGAATTTTGCAAAGGCTTATTTAACCAAACGCTTTCCTTCACAGTTCGAAACTTTCGGACAAGTGGCAAAGAATCTTTCATCGCTTGTCCTTTTTGATTTGCCAATTGACTATTTCCGGAACTACATCGAAGGGCTGCGGAAGGTAACAGTTGAAGATGTAAACACAGTAGCAAGAGAGAAAATTCTACTTGACGATTTACTGCTTACAATCGTTGGTGACAGAAAAAAACTTGAAGAGAAATTGAAAAGTCTTCCTTACTTCGAAGAAGTTGAAATCGTAGAATTAATAGCGTAACAAACTTCCGACAAAGGCGAAACTTGAAAAGTGAAAGTTGTAACTTGGACTTAAAATTGCAAAAGCAAATTCCCTTTTTTAAAATAGGCAGGTAAGTATTTTAACAGTGCGTCAAAATCTTCCGCATTGATTAAAAGCCTTCTCTTACCAATGTTGAGTCCGCTCTTTTCAAAAAATTTAAACCTTGAAATAATTTCATTTTCACTGCTGCCGTGCAAGTAATGTAATTTAGTAAGCGGAATTAATCTCCTTCCGTTCTTACGAAATTTGTCACTTACAAAGTTAAAAATCGGTGAACGAGCCAACCGGCTTTTGGGTTCGTAGTAAAATGCAACTGCATCGTTAAAATCGCGAGAGATTGTAAACACCACGTGTGATAATTGTGCCTTTGAGTAAGCAGGCTCGAGCAAATAATTTTCATCGCTTACATCATCGCTGTAAAGTAATGCGTACTCTTTGTCCACCTGCAATATTTCCTTTTTAATTGCCAACAGCTTAGTATCCGGCGGAAAAAGGAAAGTCAGCTGGTAACGGTAAGCAAGAAATTTCCGTATATCTTTTTCACTAAAACCGCTTTTAAATCGTACAATGAGAGCTATCTCGGAATGTTTCCTAATTAATTTCTTATCGGAGATTAAATCCAAGCGGAATAAAAGATGCCCCTCGTTTCTGAATTTTAAAATCGTTTTTGCCCTCTCTTTATTAACCGAAATACTAAGCCCCTCTTCCATTCGGGGATTTTTTTCAAATTGCCATAGAATGTCCCTAATTAAAAAAGGGAGAAGCAAGTCTCTTGGAGTTTTAACTCTGTAAATGTATTTGAGGGACTTGTATTTTGAGCGTCGGAAAAATATTTTTTTCCTCCAATTTTGTTCAATATTATAACTATTCAATACTTGAACAATATTGCCGAGGATTTCGGAGCCGGTGATTTGTATTTTTTTGACAGAACTTTTTTTGCTTAAAAGCTCAACGCTAACGTTCATTAGCAACAGTAAAAGAGCAAGCCCTAACAGTCCGATAATTATTTTGCTCTTTAAAGAAGACGGCATTTTAACACTTACTTATTTTTAAAATTCGGTTTGCGTTTTTCCAGGAATGCCGAAGTCCCTTCTTTAAAATCTTCCGAGCCACAGCAGACGGCAAAAAGGCTTGCTTCGAGCGTCAATCCTTCTTCCTTGTTCACATCGGCGCCGTTTACTACCGCCTTTGTTGCCATTCTAACGGCAATTTGACCCTTGGATTTAATCTTACGCGCCATCTCCCATGCTTTGTCAAGAAGTTCGTTTGAAGGGAAAACTTTGTTAACAAGACCGATTCTATAAGCCTCCTGTGCGTCAATCATATCACCCGTTAAAATGTATTCAAGCGCTCTGCCGGTGTTGATTAAACGTGAGAGCCTCTGCGTGCCGCCGTAACCGGGAATTACACCAAGGTTTACTTCCGGCTGACCGAATTTTGCATTCTCGCTCGCAAGACGGATATGGCAGGCAAGGGCAAGCTCACAACCGCCGCCAAGTGCGAAGCCGTTAACCGCCGCAATTACAGGCTTGCCGAGTTTTTCGATTTTAGTAAAAACAGCCTGCCCCTTTTCGGAAAATTCTTTCCCTTTTAAAAGGGTTAATTTGTTTAGCTCAGCAATGTCAGCGCCCGCAACAAACGCTTTTTCACCGGCGCCGGTAATAATAACAGCGTAAATGTCATCACTGTTAATTATTTTGGTTATCGCGTCATCCAACTCTTCAATTGTAGCGTTATTCAAAGCGTTGTACTTGTCGGGACGGTTAATTATTATCTGAGCAATCGAATCTTTTGTCTCAAAAATAATATTATTGTAATCCATAATTACCTCTCAAATTTTTACAAAAATTGGAACTCTTATTTTTAATTCGAATGAAAGGAACTGGTTGTTGTAGAAAAAATCGTAGTTAATCATTATTTCAAGCAGAAACATCGAAAGCCCCACGCCAACGTGAAAGCCCGTTTTTGTATTCGTCTCGGTGTAATCAGAATGCCCGGTGCCAATTTTAAATTGGTGAATTTTGTCGAAGACAGCAAAAGCAAGCCCCCCTTCCACTACAGGCATTACTATTATTACATTCCGCACAATAGGCGGGAACAAATACCTAATTCCTCCGCCGATACTGTAAGCATTAACATCAAAAGCTGCATAGTCAGTCTTTCTGTAATAAGAAAGTTTACCGGAGAACGTCTGAAAATTCAACGAACCGTAAAAGAAAACGGGGAGGAAAGAATTGTCGGTGTAAGAAACCGCTGCACTTATTCCCATGCCCAAATTTTGGCTTATTGAAAAATTGCCGAGAGGAAGCCGAGGTCCGACACCAATTGAAAAGAACCCGCCCTTGACAGCGCCTAATTTCAATATTTGAGCCGGGGTAAGACCGGCAATCAACAACAATATCAACAATGTTTTTTTCATTGAATTTTAATGTTCGATTTTTGAACTATTCTTTCCTTTAAAATTTTCTACAACAACTAAATCACACAGACGTATGCTAAAATAATAAGTTTTCCTTACTCTTTCAGATTTTTATTTACTTAATCTGCCGGGTATTTTACTTTGAAGAGGAACAGCCCTTTTGCCGGGACAGCTTGTCCTGCAGCTTCCCGGTTCTTTGCGTGCAAAATATCCCTTAAAAATTTTTTGGGTGCATCTTCGGAATATGCTTCCAATATTGTACCGATCATTGCCCGAACCATCCCGTGTAAAAATCTGTCCGCCTCAATAAGAACGTACGCAATATTGTTCGACTTTCTCCAACGAATATTTTGAACATTGCAAACTTTATTTTTTGTCTCGGATTTATTTTTTGAGAAAGAGGAAAAATCTTTTTCTCCAATTAGAAAGGTGCTTATTTCGTTTAATTTTCTAAAATCGTAATCTTTAAGTTTTCTGTTTAAGTAAGAGTACGGATAAAAAAAGGGGGATTTTTCAAACGAGAAAAAATACAAGTAACTTCTTAAAACGGCATCGAAGCGGGAGTGGAAATTTGCCGGCACTTCCGAAATCTTTCGAACGGCAATATCATTAGGTAAAAGGGCGTTTAGTGAATGCTTAAATTTAAAAAGGTTCAAATTTGTTTCGGCTCTAAAGTTTGCCGTTTGTCCCCAAGCGTGAACGCCTGCATCGGTTCTTCCGGCGGCTGTAATGTTAACCTTTTCTTTTAAAAGAATTGAAATTGCTTTCTGAATTTCCCCTTGGACCGACAGGGCATTTTTTTGAATTTGCCAGCCGGAATAGTTTGTACCGTTGTATTGGATAATGAGTTTGTAGTTTTTCAAATTTTAAGATTTGTTTGAATTAAAAAAATCATTCGATTTCGGAGAGCAAATATTTACCTCCCGCTTTAACAAAATCGAAGCGGATTTCCAGCTTCTGAGAACCGCTTTTAAATTGAACGACAACGGTATATTCTTTCGTCGTTTTATTAAATTTCGTTTTTCCATCAATAGAATAAGAATCCGATATAAGCAAATACTTACGAATCCTCTTGCAGATACGATCCACTTCCTTCTTCTCGGCTAGCTTGGAGTAATCGTAAGGAGATTTTAAATTCCTTTTTACATCTTTGCCTTTGTAAAGAATAAGGGCGGATGCTTGACGGAAATTCCTCGCTTTTGCATATTTGAATAATTTGTTTAATGCAACGTTTAAATCCGTATTCTGGGCAAATCCAACGCTGACGAAAGAAAATAAAAAGACAGCCAACAAAAACTTTCTGCACATTTTTTCACCTTTTTTGTTTATTAAAAGCTACTAAAAAAATTTAACTTGCGCTCAAAATGTTTGTAACTGCAAAAATAACATCCGATTGCAACAATGACGTCTCATTAATTATGCCAACTCAATATTGAAAATGTTTTATTTTCTCTCCCATAGTACCTATCTCAGTCATTGCTTCAATCCCAATTTCCAAATGCAGATTAACAAATTTTTTAGTAACGTACTTATCCGATTTCTCCGTTTTTACTCCTTCGGGTATCATTGGCAAATCAGAAACGAGAAGCAAAGCGCCCCTTGCAATTTGGTTGGCATAGCCAACAATAAAAAGCGTTGCAGTTTCCATATCGATTCCTATTGCACCGATTTTACGTAAATATTTTTTGAATTCTTCGTCCCACTCCCAAAGACGTCTATTCGTAGTGTAAACGACACCGGTGCGATATTCCATTTTCCTGCCGGTAATTTTGTTCGAAACAAATTTGTGAAGTTTAAAGGAAGGCAACGCCGGAACTTCGGGAGGGTAATAGTCGTTACTTGTCCCTTCTCCGCGAATAGCGGCGATAGGGAGAATGAAATGCCCTATCTCGGTCGACTTCTTAAGTCCGCCGCATTTACCTAAGAAAAGCACGCCTTTGGGATTCTTTGCCGAGAGTAAATCCATTATCGTTGCAGCATTTGCCGAACCTATTCCGAAATTAATTATTGACAACCCCGCCGAATTTGTTGCGGAAGGCATGGGCTTGCCAATACCGTTAACGTTACAGTTAAATTTTTCGGCAAACATTTCAACGTAATTTTGAAAATTGGTAAGCAACAAATAATCACCGAAATCGTCAATTTGTGTACCTGTGTAACGAGGCAGCCAGTCCTTAGCAATTTCTAATTTTCTCTCAAGCTCCTCTGTTGTTTTCATTAAAATACCTTTCGTAAATTTTTTGAACTATTAAATAAAAGACGTAACCCACAGACCAACCGATTAAAGCACCGATTAAAATATCGGAAGGATAATGCACACCAACAATCGGTCTCGAAAGTGCAATCAGTGTGGCGGTAGAATAGAGCACTACCTTGTATCGTGGATACAAGCCGCTAAAGAAAGCCGCCGCGGCAAAATTATTAACAGCATGGGAAGAGGGCATTGAATAAGAAGACAAACAAGGTACAAGCATTCGAACATTTTCCAGAGCGTTACAGGGCCTTGCACGCTGAAAAAAATTCTTTAACAAATTACTACTCAATTGGTCCGAGACAAGGATAGTTAAAAGAATTCCCAGCACCGAAAGTTTACCGAGATTCCCGCCTTTAAACCAAAGTATGCCAAGCAAAATTACGTAAGCAATTACCCAATGGTTCAACAGCGTAATGAAAGTAAAAAACTTGTCCGTAACCGGATTAGCAATATCGCGGTTCAAGAAATAAAATATTCTAACGTCTATTGAATAAAAAAAATTTACCATATTCCTCACAGTTTAATAATCAATAATATCAAGAGGGAATTAAAAATCAAAATCACAAATGGAATTGTTTTGTTCTGCGTTTTCAAAAAATAAATTATAAAGCCGTGAGTTTCCCCACGGCTTTTAAGAAGCGGAATAAAATTACTTCAGCATATTAATCATTGTTGAAATTTTGCTGATAAGTTTTTCGGTACTTCCGTCGAAGCCGACACTCTTGAAACGAATGTTACCCTTACGCCCTATTACAAATTTAGTAGGGATACCTGAAACTTTAAACGAAGAAACAACTGTGTTACTCGAATCGAGAAGGACGTGGAAAGGATATTTGTTTGTTGCAATAAAATTTTTAGCATTTGCCAATTTATTGGCAACTCTTTCCCAAGTATCTACAAATAAGAATGCAACATCTTTATCGTTTTTGAATTCCTCAACGACTTTTTTCATTCCTGGGAAAGAATTAAGACATGGATTACACCATGTAGCCCAAAAATCCACGGCAACAATTTTGCCTTTAAAATCGGAAAGCGAAACTTCTTTTCCATTCAAATCTTTCAACTTAAATGCCGGGGCCGGTTCATTAATCATCTCGTCTTTAAGTGCAGCAGTCATTTTTTCGTTAGCTTTGCTTTCCAAAGACAATAAGTAAGCATTAAAGCCCTTGTCACTTTTGTTCAATTCCGAATAAGCCTTTTTGAGCAAATCTTTCATTTTGCTATCTGCCATTCCTTCTTTAACCATCTTGGAAAGGTAATCTTTTGCTTTGGCATATTCTTTCTGGTCAATCAATAAATTAGCGTAAAGTTTAACCGTCTTTGGGTTAACATAATCTTGCTTTATTAATTTGATTGTTCTCTGAGCGGCTTTTAGCGCTTCCGACTTTTTGCCTAAACGATTCAAAACCTGAGCATAGGCGGAGTAATTTCTTCCGAGGTAGTAATCGTTCATTTCGTGCCAATCGGAAAGTGTCATGTCCTTGGGTTTTGTGCTGTCCGGTTTGGAAGCCTCAGCCTCGGCTTTTTTAACTCCAAGTTTTGCAACTTTAAGAGCCGTTTTCATATTGCCGTTTGCTTCAAGCATCTTCCCTACAATGTAACTAAAATAATAAGGGTGAATTTCATCCTTTAATTGCTCGCAGAATTTTGCCGCTCCTTTAAAATCTTTTTTGTTTATAAAATTCCGCAGAGCATTGTAAGTAAGTCCTTCCACATATTGACTCTTGGGAAATTGTTCCTTGAACTTCAAAATATTTTCCGCCGAAGGATTGGCAAGCATCTTTTGATACTCCATTTTTTGAGCGACCTTACCTTTCGGAAATTTAGCGAGGCTTTCATTCCGATATTTTGTGAAATTTTGTGCATCGTTCAATGCGCCGTACATATCCACCAGCATTGCGAGTTCATCTTCTGTCAAATTCGGATACTTCTCCATTTGTTTCAATTCTTTGCCGAGTTTTTGCTGCGGATTGTTTTTCTCCTCGCGCATTAATGTTGGTAAATATTTTGTAATGTAAGCTCTTTTAATTGAGGGGTCTTCGGCGAAAGCTTTTTTGAACATTTCGTATGCCTTAGCTCTGTCGGGGTCTATGTTCAAATTGTTAATCCAACCAAGGTAAGCGGTAGCCAAGCCTGCGTCAAGACCCTTAACCTTGTTGCCGTCTTTATCGTAAACTTGAGCCACATAGCCTTTGTTGTTAAAGTTGTCTTTCTTGTCCCCATTGGAGAACATCATAATTATTCCGCACACATCTTTTGCAACCGGCAGTTCTGCCGTCCAAACGACACCTTCTTTTTTCATCGGCACATCACGTGCGTCTTGAACTTCCTGATTAAACTGGTAAGCGGTTACGGTAATTTTTTTCGACCCTTTCAGTTGCGTTTTGGCGGAATTGTAAATAATCTTAACCTTACTTCCTTGCTCAGGTTTGGCGGGATCAACTTTAAATGCTGTGTCGGTGTTTGATTGACAGGCAATCATAAACAAGGTAATTGCAACTATACTGAAAAATTTCTTAAACACTTTTAACTCCTGTTTTTTAATTATTTGAACCATTCGAAAAAGGCTTTGAATTACTTAATTAAATATATTTCTTTTTGCGGCGGGGAGAGAAACTCGCAGCCGTCTTTGGTAATAACCACCTCTTCTTCAATTGTAGCTATTCCGTAATTTTCAATTGTAAGGCGCGGTTCTATTGTAAAGACTTGTCCTTCTTCCAATCTCATATAAGGAAGATTACCGTAGCGTTCCCATTTGGGTGCCAGCAAAGCCCCGCCGTCGTGAGCTGCTCTGCCCACTTGGTGACCCAAGCCGTGCGGATATTCGTTGTAACCGTTTTTAACAATGTAACTGCGTGCAACATCGTCAATTTCAAATGCTTGTTTGCCGGGTTTAATTGCTTCTGCAGCTAACTCAATAGATTTGACGATTGTGTTAAATCCGTGCATTACTTCATAAGGGGGTTTACTTTCGCCTTCCCGCAAAACGTACCAAGTACGCTGGAGGTCGGAACAGTAGCCTTTGTAATTAATGCCGAAGTCCATATTAATCACGTGACCTCTTTGAACTTTCCTATCGGTAGGTCCGGAATGCGCACCGGCGGTATCGGGACCTGTAAAGACCGACGGGCAATATTCTTCTTCCCATGCAAAGCCGAAGCCTTTCTCGCGTGTGATATTTTTTACGTACTCCGCCACTTCTTGTTCGGAAACTCCGGGACGCAGAAATTCGGTCACCTTGTCAAAAATCAGTAGTGTTTCTTTTATTGCTTCTTTCATTATTTCGAGTTCGGCGGGAGATTTTCTACCCCTAAGAGCAGCAACGATATTTTCCGACGAGATAAGCCTATCGGCGTAAGGCGTGCCTTTTAAATATTTCATTAATTGCAGATACATTCCGTGCGTTAAGCCATCTGCCAAGCTGGAATTTTGGGAATAGTTAACGGCAATTTTTTGCGGTTTGTATTTGTTCAAAACTTGCAAGAGGTCATCGTGAACGGATTTAAGATAGCCGCGAATATTTTGGTAAGTTCCAATTGTTTTCATATTCGCAACTTCAAGGGAACCGATAATGGCTTCCGTGCTGCCATCTTTTGTAATAATAAAAGCAGATTCCCACGTTGCATTCGTCCCGACAATCATCTCCATCATCGGGTCTTTTATGTTACCTGTT
Source organism: Melioribacteraceae bacterium (assembly GCA_015486905.1). Lineage (GTDB taxonomy): Bacteria > Bacteroidota > Ignavibacteria > Ignavibacteriales > Melioribacteraceae > WFQV01. Next base: position 19,228 of record WFQV01000184.1, read on the forward strand.
TCCCTGACGAAAGTCATCCACATATCGACATTTTGTTCTTTTAAAATATCGACTGCTTGGGAAATTTTTTCAAGTACCATTTGCTTAGACATTTTACACCTCAAAAATCTTGTTTGTCAATTTTTATTTGCGTTTCAAATATACTAAAATGCATTCGCTCGAAAAATTTAACATGGATATTTTTAGGGATACCTATCGCGGTAAACCGCAATTAAAAATTAAGAACATGCCGGCAGGCAGGTTAAGAATTATGATTCGGACTTATAGATTAGAGAATATTAAAAACTTTTGCTTTTTTTTCAAATGTAAATGCAGGAATGTTTTTATTTAATTTCTTGACAAAAAAACAAGGATTTAAACTGTAATACTATAATTACAATTTATTTCTTTCCCTAGAGATACTTTTTGTATGACAATTATTACCTCATTTTCCCTCTGCGTTAAAAATCTTTGCGGGCTTTGCGTGGCACCATGTTTTTTAATATTTCCACGCAGAGAACGCAGAGAATTTCCATATGGCGGCAAGACGTAATTATGAATTTAGAAGTTTACAGCAAAAATTTCTTGACAAAAAAACAAGGATTTAAATTGGAATACTATAAACAGGAATAATCTTAGAAAGGCAAAAATTTAATCGTTCGTCCTTTTAGCGGGGTTCAAGATAAAATTAAATTTACTCCCCTCACCGAGTTTGCTTTCCACCCAAATTTTCCCGCCTTGCTTTTCAATTAATTCTTTACAAAGAATCAGCCCCAAACCGCTGCCCGTTTCCTTGTTTGTCCCGCGGCTTGTATAATGTGTGTCTATATGAAAAAGCCTTTTTAAATTTTCCTCGTAAATTCCCACGCCGGTATCTTGAACGGAAACGACTATGCTTTCACCGCTTTGCTGTGCGGCAACAAAAATCTTATCGCCTCTATTCGTAAACTTGATTGCATTTGAAATTAAATTTCTTAAGACAGTATTTAAAATATTTTCGTCGGAGTAAACAATTAATTCTTTGTTAATATTATTAACAATTTCAACTCCTTTAGACTCGGCGTTCCCTTTATTTAACTGAATAACGCTCTCGACTTCGGAAAACAGATTAGTGTTAATCGGATTAACCTCAATTCTTCCGGATTGTGCCCGTGACCACTCGAGCAAACTTTCAATAAAATTAAAAATATTATGCGCCGTACGGTCAAGAGATTTTATGTAAAGCTCTAATTCCTCCTTTTCCGCTTCATTGAACTCTTCCATCAACAATTGGGTATAGCCCAGCAGAGCAGTGAAGGGTGAACGAATATCGTGTGCAATAATAGAGAAAAATTTGTCTTTGGATTCGTTCATCTCCCGCAGTTCTTTTTCGGACTCCGTCAGCTTCATTTCCATTAATTTTCTATTTGTTATATCAATTACCGCTCCCTGTAAATATTTGTCCTCAATCAATGAAGCATTTTCCAATATATACGCAATCTCACCATTTTTCTTTTTAACCGTTAATTCATTAGAGAAAACGTGCTTCTCTTTTTTTATTCTTTTAATAAAATTTTCTCTCTCCTTGGGAGTTAAGTAGAGTTCTTTAGCATTTCGGCTTTTTATTTCTTCGGGAAATTCGTAGCCCAATAATTTTGCAAAATATTTGTTGCACTCTAAAATTTCTCCGTCAATAGTACTTAAGAAAACGCCTGCAATATTGTTTTCGAAAAGGTTTCTGTATTTGTTCCGTTCCATTTCCAATTCTTTACGGAGTAATCTTTCCTTTGTTACGTCAATTCCCGAGCTAAGTAAACCGGTATTTTCCCCTTTCTCATTTTTTAGAAGAGTGGAATGCCAAAAGATTATTTTCTCTTTGCCGTTTACAATAATAGTATTTTCATAATCTCCCTCAAGTTGAATTTCACCTTCCATTATTTTTAAATATCTGATTTTACTTTCTTCCGTTTCTTCCGGCTTTTCGAAAACCTCGATAAAGTTTTTCCCGATTATTTTTTCTTGGTCAACTTCAAGAATTTCCGCACCCTTTTTATTAATCAATTCTATGTTAGCTTCCCTATCTGAAACAAGAATCATTACGTTGGCGATTTCCAAATATCGTTGGGCTTCCGCCTGAGCATTCCGTAAGGCTTTTTCTTTTTGTTTTAATTCCGTAACGTCCCTGAAAATTCCTTCAACTGCAATCGGATTGCCGCTTTCGCTTTTAATCAATTTAGCACTAAAAGAAAACAGTCTGGTTTTGCCGTCCACACTAACAAATTCAAAATCGTAATTTTCAATAATACCTTCTTTAAAGATTAGCTCTCTAAATCTTTGTCTATCCTCTTTATCCTTGTAAAATATCTCGGCATTCTTACCTATAATTTCGCTCGGTTTGTAACCGCTTATTCTTTCAATGGAAGGGCTAACAAGTTCAATAGTACCGTCTATTTTTGTTCTAAAGTAAACGTCTATTAAAGAATTAAAAATATTTCTGTATTCCCTCTCGCTTTCTTTTAGTTTTTGTTCCGCCAGCCAGCGGTCGGTGGAATTTCGATTCGTAGCCCGGCGACCGATAAAATTTCCTTCATTATCGTAAACCGGCTGGCAAGTGTGCCTGATAACTCTTGTCTTACCTTTTTTGTGAAGAATTTTAAATTCCAATTTTTCCGCTTTTTCAGAACGTAGATTTTTAAAATGTTTGCTTACCTTTTCCCTATCATCGGGATGAACAATTTTCAACAGCAGTTCCTTGTCCTTAAGAAATTCTTCTTGCGAGTAACCCGTCTGGGGCAGGCATGAAGGAGATGAATACCCCAAGCTACCATCAGGTTTGATCCAATATTCCCAATCGTAAGTATAATTAAGTAAAAGTTCAAATTGGTTTTTGCTTTCTTTTAATTCCGCCTCGTAATTTTCTGTCTTTTCAAAGTACGAAATAATAAGTTCGGAAAATACAATTATTGTAAATACAATGATGAAAAGCGTAATAGCCGAAAGTATAAAAGAGGGAGTAAAATAATACGATAAGTAAAGTCCTAAAATAATTGAGGGAACCAGCAAGATTAAATAGGACCTATCCTTGTACATTATTACGGCAATTAAAAACGGCAAAAGGAAAATATTAATTATATGAACAGGGAGGGAAAAAGCGTAAACAATTAACGTCGTCAGAATTAATGCAAGGAAGTAAATGGAGAAGTAAACTTTTTTGGAAACCTTATTTTTAGACCAACGCATTAAAAACTCATTAAAATAATCCCGAAAACATTTGGGAAGTCAAACTCCTTTTATCGTTCCTCTATTCTTTGAATGATGTAATTTCCATTTCTAATTTACTAATTTTTAGTTAATTTTAAAAAAGATTTTAACTCTTATTTAATTAGCTTAAATCGGATACACTCTCTTTTTAAAGTCGGGTATTGTTAATTTAACAAGTTGCATTATTGACCGAAATGATTAGAAGCCAAAATTTTACACGTCAAAAATCAGGCGGGTTAAAAATTTACCGTTTTCTTTTTTGATCTCTAATTCACCGTAAGTTACGGCCTTAATCTCTTCTTTTAATTGAATCTTCGACAAATCAATTTCCCCGCCGGAAAGGAGTGCGTTTAATTGAAAAGAATTTCCTTTCTCGACAATTTTTAATTCTATGATTTTTCCCGTGCCCCACTTTTTAGTCAACAATAAATAGTTAATTTCATTTAAGAATTCAACAAGAAGTTCTTCGGGGGAATCGGCAAAAAGATTTATTTTTTTCTTCTCTCCCGATTTCCAACCGGAGAAAGAGACAATTTCCTTCCAAGCATCGAAAGCGGCGAGGAAAAGTTCATTCAAGGAATCGCCTTTTATTTCGACGGCAATATCCGCAGTATGTTCAATAAAGGTGTGCTTCTTCATCAGAAATAATAAAGATATTTAACTTTGAAAACCGCAGCACGAGCGACGGTGTGCAATCTCAGCGGTAGTAAGTTTCCGTTAATATCGTATTCTTCGCTCCGTTCCTTGTCATCGTTGATTGCAAAGTAAATCCAACTCTTGGGAGAAAAGTTGTAGCTGAACAAAAAGCCAATAACGGACCTTTCCAATTTATGCGTGGAGCGCAGGAAGAGATTGTCCACGTAAACTCTCAAACTCAAATTGTTAATCGGAATAAAAGAAAAATACGGGCGGGCATTGTAGGCAATATCTTCCACCGAACCATCAGGTTTGTTTTCAACATAAACACTAAGCGAAGTGCCGAATCTTAAAACATTAAACGGTTTCCAGTTCAACCCCGCAAACGCCGAATAAAACGAGCCGAGATAATCTCTTCCGAAATTGTAAGTTTTCGAGTAATTCAAATGTAAATTACCTTGAAAGTCAGGATGCCCAAAATACCAAAAAGAAAATTGAACAGTCAGCGGTTTGTAAAAAACGTTCAAATCTTTTGATTTACCGGCAATCAAATTTATGTCAAGTCCCATCATATTTCTAAACTGTGTGTTCAATCCGATAATACCGAACCTATCGGCGTAAGCATCTTCATCCGTGTAATCCAATCCGAAGCCGCCGTAAACCATATAGCTTTTTACCAAGCCCTTTTTCTTAACCCAGCGCGGACCCGAAACAAAAGTAACGTTGTAAGAACCAATCCAAGGCACATAGCCTATTTGTTCTATGTCAAACTTTTTACCAATGTACCGAACTTGCCCCAAATTAAGCCAAGAGCTTTTAAGTTGAGAAAAGCCGGCCGAGAGTGCAAAATCGCCTTGAGAATCTTTAAACGACCTTGCAACTTGGTAAGCCAATTGCCAATCGGAATGTCGCAGTGCGCCGTCGATATCCAAAACGCCGTAATTGTGAAATCTGTCTTTCTTACCTACAAAAAGTGCGCCTACGGAAGAATTCCCTAACACTTGTTTTTTAAGCCGAACGGAAGCAAAAGTCGCGCGCGGCTCAATCTTTTTTTCACCGTCCTCCCAATATTCCTTTTCGCCCGTAAGTGCAAAGAACCCTCCGTATTCCCAAGAGCCTAACCTACCAAAGGCTTTTGAACCGACCAGCAAAGGCACATTTGTACCGTCGCTAAGTTTCTTGCCTATTCTCCTTGAGTAGAAAAGTTCCAGCGGTCTGTAAAAACCCATATTGCGCTGACCTCCGGAGGCTTCGAATACCTCTTTCCCTTCGGTAAAGAAGGGGCGCTGCTCCGAGTAATAAGTTTCGTACCTTGAAATGTTAAAATTGTACGGGTCGGCTTCCACCTGTGCAAAGTCCGGATTTGCGGTAAATTGAAAAGTCAGCTGCGGAGAAGGATTGTAAAAAATATCCAAACCGGCATTGCTCTTAAAATTGTATTTACCGTTATCATTGTAAACGGCTTTTACAATTCCCACAGGGTAAATTTCGAGATTTAAACCGTGAACTTCCGGTTTAAAACCGTCAAAAATGAGCTTCCCGAATTTTGAAACCCGCAACCCTTCATTTTCGGGATAACTGCACCAGTAAATATCTTCTTGCAAGCGTGGGATAAAGCGGTCGAAATCAAGCCCCCAAACATTAAGACTATCATTGTACTGAATTGATTTGTAAGGAATTTCAATTTCCACTGCGTAGCCCCATTTGTAAATTTTAGTCGAGGCGAACCATATTCCGTCCCAGCCGTAATCCCTCTTGCGCGCATCGTCCAAAAGTCTTGAATCGCTTTTTACGCCGGTAGCGGAAACGGCAAATTTGTAAGCTGTTCTTTTATCGCCGAAAGTATCCAGCATAATAGAAGTAAAATCGCCTACACGGTCGTCCAGCATTCCACTATTAAGTTGAATTTTACTCGGATCATCGTAACATTCAATTAAGCAGTAGAGAGATGTTCTGCTTGAAAGTACTTTGGCAACAGTTCTTCGCGAAGGTATTGTGTTCGGGTATGGTTGAAATTCAACGAAATCGGAAACCGAATCCGCCGATGACCATTGTTCGTCAATTATCCCGTCGATTCTGATTTTACCATTAATTTTTTTTAAGATTAATCTTTTATTTTTATTAGGATTAGCTGCAAAACAAATTCCCGCAATCGCAAAAAAGACAAATATTTTTTTCCACATAGCTCTTTTATTATTTTTCAATATTAGACTTTTGAAAGTTAATTTTGTTACATTGTAAGTAAAAAAAATCTTACATTTTTTCGAGGAGTAAATTAAGATAGGGAGAGATGAAATGGTTTACAAAAAATTATTAAACACAATTAAGGAAAGACTGGACACAATGGCTACTGAGTGGCTGAGCGAAGTTAGAAAGAACGAATATTTTAAGACTTACCAAAAATTAGAGGACGAAGTAATTAGAAAAAGAGGAGGAATACTTTACGCACAATTGGCGCAATGGCTGCAATCGGGGGGTGATTTCAAGAAGAGTGAAGAATATTTTTTCAACTTGGGTGCCGAAAGATACGAAGAAGGTTTTCCCCTCACGGAGGTTCACCTTGCTCTTTATGTAACGAAAAAAATCTTTTGGAGAAATATCGACTGGCGGGAAACAATAACCGGCAGTTTCCAAACAGAACACGCACAGGAAATCATGGGAGTTTTGAACGATTATTTCGACTTAGGAAATTTTTACGTAACGAGAGGTTACTTCCAAACTTTACTCAAGCACATAGGTGACGAAAAATGTTTGAAAAAAGATGAAATTGAAAAACTCCTTTGCAAAGGCAATTTGACGATTAACCTTTGGGGTAAAGAAAATTTTAATCTTTAACAAATACATTATTAACAATTAAAGGAGGCAGCATGGTTTACGAAAGTCTAATTTCGATTAGTGAAGAGTACCATCTTCAAATGGCGCAAGCCTGGTTTGAGGAAGTCAAAAAGAACAGTTACCTCCGGACTTACAATTCACTTTCCGACCCGCAGCTTTTGGAAAGGGGAAAAATCCTTTTCGAAAATTTTCTTAAGTGGCTTCAGACCGGAGCGGACAATTCGGAAATCAGAGAATATTTTGTGGCTCTTGGCAAAGAAAGATGTCTCGAAGGTTTCCCGCTAAGCGAGGTTAATTACGCCCTTTACCTTGAGAAAAAAGTACTTTGGCACTTTGTTGCGTTTAAGGACAAATCGCAAGGCAAGCTAACCCCGACCGATGTTGTAGAGTTTACATCCGTTATTAGCGGTTATTTTGACATGGGGAATTTTTTCATTATCCGCGGTTTCTCGGAAGCATTTGCTAAAAAATTAATTGAAGGCGGAAAGTTCTCGGAAAGCGAACTAAAAGAATTTTTAAATGGGATGTTAATCAAAGAAGCCGAGACGGAACTGCCTAAAGATTTGTATATGGAAACTTTGGACTTGAGTAATTTTTTAAATTGAAATTTAAAAGGCAAATTAAAAACAACGCTTAGGCAAAGCAGTTAGAATTATTTTTTGTGCTTCTTCGGAAATTCGAAGGAAACGGTTTTTCCGTTTCCCATTTCAATTTCCGCCCAAGTCTGCACGGGAAATTCAACTTCCACAACACCGGTAGTAGGTACGTTGTCAATTCTTTTGTCGCCAAGTAAATTAACAATTGTTGTTAAATCCGGATTGTGTCCGAAAATCATTACACAGTTTAAACTTTCATCTAAATTGTTAATTAGTTCCAAATAAGAACCGGCGGAAGAATCGTAAAGTTTTTCCGAGCATTCGATTTTTTCTAACGGGTATTCCAAACCTTCGGCAAAGGTTCTTGCGGTAAAATAAGCCCTCAAAGCGGGACTAGAAATTATTAAATCCGGTTTAATATTTTTTTGGTTCAATAGATTAGCCATAAAAGGTGCATCGTGCTTTCCCCTTTTATTCAAGGGTCTTTCGAAATCGCTTAGTTCGCTGTATCCCCAATCCGATTTTGCATGGCGGACAAAATAAATCCTTCTCATTTTCAAATAGTCCGGTAAAAAAAATTATTTTGAGATTTTGGTTAAAACTACTTCAGGATTTGCAAGAGAAACATTTTGCTGGCTGCCGTCAGTCATATTTTTAAGCACAACTTCGTTCCTTTGGAATTCTTCACCGCCGAGAATCAAAGCGTACTCCGCACTAATTCTGTTGGCTTCACGCATTTGAGCTTTTACACTACGATTCAAATAATCAAGTTCTGTTTTAATTCCTTTTTTGCGGAAGAAAAGAGCAAGCTCGAAAGCTTTGTTTTTTAATTCCTTTTCAAGCCGGATAATATAAAGTTTTACATTTCCCTGCTTGCCCAATTCAATACCTTCGTTTTTGCAGGCTAATAAAATTCTCTCCATTCCGGCGGCAAATCCTACTCCCGGAGTTGCCGTCCCACCCAATTGTTCTGCAAGTAAGTCGTAACGCCCGCCGCCGCAAAGAGCATTTTGAGAGCCGACACTACCGCTGATTATTTCGAAAGTGGTGTGGGTGTAATAGTCAAGACCGCGGACTAATTTTGAATCGATTTCAAATTTAACACCCGCTTCCTTCAGTAAAGTTTTTACCTCTTCAAACAAACTCAAACTTTCCTCACCGAGATAATCGAGCAGTTTTGGAGCTTCTTCAACTATTGCTTGGTCTCTTTCGTCCTTGCTGTCGAAGATACGAAGAACGTTTTTTTCAAATCGTATTTTGCTTGTCTCCGAAAGATTTGTAAAATTAGGCTTTAAATATTCGCGGAGAATTTCCCTGTAATTTTCCCTTTCAGCGGGTGTACCGAGAGAATTTATTTTAACACTAAGATTTTTAAGTCCGAGCGTTTGTAATATTTCGTTAGCAAGAATAATCATTTCCACATCAAGTACAGGGCTGCCGGAACCAATTGCTTCGGCACCGAACTGGTGGAACTGTCGAAGCCTTCCCGCTTGTGGTCTCTCCTGGCGGAACATCGGAGAAATGTAGTAAAGTTTATTCAAATTAAATTTCTTACCGAGGGAATGTTCAATGAACGCGCGTACGACGGAAGCAGTCATCTCGGGGCGAAGCGTAATGCTTAAACCGCTTTTATCTGTAAACGTGTACATTTCCTTTGAAACGATGTCCGTCTCTTCGCCGATACTACGTGAGAACAAACGCGTCTCTTCGAAAACAGGCGTGCGTATTTCGGAATAGTTGAAATTTTCAAATACGTTGCGAACCGTCTCTTCCAGCTCATGCCAAGGGGTAATGCCTTCGTAAAATAAATCCTTTGCGCCCTTAATAGCTTTAATCATCTGAAATTATTCCGCAGTTAATTTTTTTTCTTCGTCACAAATAATCTTTAATATTTCCTCACTGTTCTTCGCTTCCGCAAGCGCTCGCCGGAAATCTTCTTTATTCATCATCCTTGAAATTCTGCTTAAAAGTCGAATGTGAGGACCCACCATGTTTTCACGTGCAATAATCAAAAATACTAAATTTACAGGTTGCCCGTCTAACGATTCGTAACTAATCGGTTTATCCGATTTACCGAATGCAACGACGATTTCTTTAACTGCATTAGTTTTTGCATGTGGAATTGCAAAGCCTTTACCAACACCGGTTGACATTATTTTTTCCCTCTCCAAAACGGCTTTCCTTACCATATTAACATCGGTTACATCGTTGCTGTCTTTAAATAGGTCAATCAACTCGTTAATCACACCTTCTTTATCATCGGCTTTCAACGAAGAAATAATTCTTTCCGGACTTAACAAATCACAAATTTTCATTTCTCTGCTTAATTTTAATTTAAAATATTCAATCTTAATAATTTAATAAAGCCAATTGATTATAGCAATGTTCAGGATGGGAATCTACGACATTACGAACACATTTTGAGTTAAAATTTCAGGTACAGGTCTAAAATCGGTGGCAAAAATAAAAAAGAAGAAACGAGAAATAAGAAATAGTTAAACGCGAGACGCCCGCCTTCGTCTGCGTTGAGCTTGCATGTCCTGCATTTGCGGGGACTACGTCGTGACAAGCAAGAGGTAAGACGCTAGACAGGTCCGACTTCGTCTGCGCTATCCCGCATTTGCGAAAGACTACGGTGCGACAGGTACGACTTCCCACGCATTCTGCGGGGTCCGTGGCGACAGGTTGCATGAATGGATGTTTGGATGGATGGATTGTCCGCCTTCGCCCTCGCTGCGCTCGATCTACATCACGACAGGTCCGACTTCTACCGACAAGTCGGGATTCGTCGCGACAAGTTGAATGGTAAATTGTGAATGGAATGGTGAATTAATTAACATTGACGTTGAATTCAGTCGAATTGCCGTTTGCTTCAGCAAACGGTGAGAAGAGAAAAGTGGAATGAATGGCTTTAGCCACATTTCTCTTTCATTCGGTGTTAGAACAATGAGGCTAAAGCCCTGTGAAGCTTGTTGTCTTTTTCAACCGTCGGATAAATCCGACGGCAATGCCGGATAGAACCCAAGGGAATGAGGATTTTTTCACTGTCATTTCAACTGAACGAAGCGTGGTCAGTTCTGCCTTAGCGTACTCCATAACCTTCTTCATCAATGAACATCCATTTATCCATTTGTCCACTCATCCAAAATGCCGTCGGGAGACGGGGAGTTGAAAAATTTGAACTTTTAACTACGCCAAACATTTCAATAGATTGCTTCACTTCGATACCTTCGGCATCGTTTTTGTTTTTCAAAATTTTCTTCTAAAAGCATTCTCACACTTTAGGATTGGACGTTTTTCAAACCTATTCTCCCTTTCCCGGGTTGTCCAGAAAGTCTTAAATTGTCACTTCGACTCCGCCTTGGCGGGGACCTGTCCCGCCATAGACGGGGAGAAATCTTTTGAACATGCCTGCCTCGCCTACATGCAGGGTTCGCTATGTTTTCAAAGATTTCTCACCCTGATAAATCGGTGTTCGAAATGACGGGCTTACTTTTTAAACTACCCCAAAGGGTGGGCTGGGAAAAATAGTGAATTTTATTTCTTCTTGAACAATACAATTTTGTTCGTATCTGTCTTTTTTAATTTGTCGTACGAGCGCATCCCCGCTATTCCGAGCATACCGGTAATTAAAGTGTAAAGGAGTGTGTAATCAAGAGGCTTGGGAGGATTTTTAATTCCCGGAATCCACAGCAAAAGCGGGTAAAGAACAAATTGGTAAAGTAGTGCAAATGCGCCTACCCAACCTATTGCCGGGCGCCAGCCTGCAATGAAAAGATTACCCGTCCTTGCCTCTTCCTTGTTTACTTCAGTTTGTGCAACGTTTTGATCGGAAAGCAATTGCGCTTCTTTGTAGTCGTATTCACGTTCGGCTTTGTAATGCTCAAGTTGTTTTTCGAGACGTTCCTCGTCGGATGTAAAAAGATTATCAACAGCGTCTCCGACGGCTTTTACAAGATTTCCCCCACCGAGTAGTGTTTCCCAAATACTCATGCCGCTTCTCCCAATGCTCTGTTAATCCAACCTAACAAATATTTGCTTAAAGATTTGTTCTTATTACAAAGATGTGCGTAACGTGCGATTTTTGTCAAAGTAAATTCAGTTAGAAATTTTTCCGCGTCTGCTTGATTTAATGCTTTCAACGTCTGCCTGCCAATTATTCCGTCAACCGGCTGAACGCCAAGTGTCAGCTGAACCAGACGTCCGGTGGTTTTAACACCCATATTCACCGCAGTGTCAAAAATGTTTTCGGCAAGGGACTGTTCTTTAATTTCGTTACCTTGGACACGATTCCAGTAATCCCTTTTGTAAATTTCTTTGGCTTCTTTTTCCGTAAGATTTACAATGTCCACGTTGGGATAAGCCCTTTTTGAGATGCCGTATTTTGTTAATCCGCCCAGATCATTGGGGTCGTTGGTTATTCTTGCCCCTCCCTCTTGGATTAAAGTTTTTGCCACGGCACTTTCGAAATCCGCCATTTAATCCTCCTTTTTTATTTCTTAATGTAAGTTCCTATCATCTCCGTTTCTTTAATTATTTTGCCTTCCATTGCTTTCAGCAGTTCGGCTTTTGTGGGATTCTTCAAATCCGGTAAAACCTCTTTTAAGGCATACAGCTTAAAGAAATACCGGTGCTTTCCAATGGGTGGACAAGGACCGCCGTAGCTTGTTTTTCGCCAACTATTTAAGCCTTGTAACGTTCCTTGCGGTAGTTCATCAGCGCTGACGTTTTCTTTCAGTCCCATTACGGTCGCCGGAATATTGTACAGTACCCAATGAATCCACGTCATTTTCGGAGCCCGCGGGTCCGGTGCGTCGGGATCGTCAACTATTAAAGCCAAACTTTTTGTGCCTTCGGGAATTCCTTTCCACGAAAGCGCCGGAGAAATGTCTTTGCCTTGACAAGTGTAAACGGTTGTAATTTCACCGCCGTTTTCAAATGCGGGAGAAAAAATTTCGAAGCTTTCCATTTTGGAGCCTCCTTTTTGTGCAAATAGTAAAGTTGAAAAAAACAACAACGTAAGAAGATTTTTTAACATCACCGCCTCCGATGATTTTTATTTTTTTGTTTTGCCCTTTAATAAAAATTGTGTTCTTAAAAATAAGAAAAAATGGTTTTCAATTTAAAGATTTTTTTTTCGATTTCAATAGGAAATAACA
>WFQV01000185.1 GCA_015486905.1 Melioribacteraceae bacterium
CAAAGGAAGGATTATCATCATAAAGATGTTTTTTTGCACACGCTTCAAGTTGTGGACAATATTGCCGCCAGGAGTGAAAACGTTTGGCTCCGTTTTGCAGGATTGGTTCATGATATTGCCAAACCGGCTACGAAAAAATTTATTGAAGGAGTAGGTTGGACTTTCCACGGTCACGAGGGAATTGGTGCGCGGATGATGAAGAAAATTTTCAAACGAATGAAACTCCCGATGAACAAATTAAATTACATTGAAAAGTTAGTACGGCTTCATCTCCGTCCCATGGCTTTGGTTGACGAGGAAGTAACCGATTCGGCGATACGACGGCTTGCAGTTAAAGCCGGAGAAGATTTGGACGATTTAATTACTCTTTGCCGTGCCGATATTACAAGTAAAAATCCTGTCAAAGTTAAAACTTATTTGCACAATTACGAAATTGTAATGCAGAAAGTAAAAGACGTTCAGGAAAGAGACAAACTAAGAGAATTTCAGAGTCCCGTCCGTGGCGACGTAATAATGAGAGTTTGTAATATCCCGCCTTCACGGAAAGTCGGCGAGATTAAAAAAGCCATTGAAGAAGCAATTTTGGAAGGTGAAATAGGGAATAATTACGAGGAAGCCTACGATTATTTGCTGAAAATCAAAGACAAATTTTTGGAAGGCTAAAATCCGATAATTATTATTAAGGAAAAATTAGGCTTTTCTCTTATTCCTTTTCTTGACTCCTTAATTTTAAAGAACAATTCGACGAGGCAGTTCTTTAAACTATTTTAATGACTACCGTGTCCAATTTTAGAAACTTTTTATTTTTCCGTTCGTCATAATGACAGTTAAGTAACTTGAGGTTGATATGAAACGATTAATTTTTCTTTTAACGGTAGTTTTTGTGTTACCGACATTTGCACAAAAGCAGTTAACACTTGAAAAAGCAATTACTATCGCTTTGCATAGGAATGCATCGTTAATAAAATCGGAAAATAATTTAAAAAGCTCGAAGGCACAATTAAAAAGTTCATTCGGTAATTTGTTGCCCAGTTTAAGTACGAGCGGCTCCTGGGGTTGGAACAGAATTAGTGACAACGGAGGCAAACAGTTGAACTTTTTCGGCAGTTACACAAATATTCCTCCTTCAAAAGTGGATTCGAGGAGTTACCGTTTTTCAGCAGGAGGCGGCTGGCTTTTGTTCGACGGGCTTGCCAATTATGCAAATCTTAAAGAAAGTAAATTAAATTTAAGTGCGGCAAGATTTGCATTGGAAAAACAAAAGCAAGACATTGTGCTGAAAACAACGGAGCTTTATTACGCAATACTTAGTGCAAAGGAAATGCTGAGGGTCCGAAAGGAAGATGTGGATTACAATAAAAAGCAATTGGAAACAATTGAACTTCAAAACAAATTAGGTTCGGTGAACATAGCCGATGTTTACGCACAAAGGGTTCAATTAGGGAATGCTCAACTTGCATTAATTCAAGCGGAAAATAATTACGAAAAGTCAAAAAGCAGTTTGCTGAATTACCTCGCTTTGGACGTTTTGAAAGATTACAATTTTGTTGACCCGTATCCGGGAGAATTAAAAGATACTCAAAAATTTTTAAGAGACTTTCACGATATCAGCTCAATGGTTGACCAAGCGTTGCGCAACAGATTGGATTTTAAAAGTCAAAAATTAATTTACCAAAGTCGGTTGGCGGGAATTACCGCTGCAAAAGGCGGCATGTTTCCCAGAATTAGCGGTAATTATTCTTTTGCTACGAGTGCCACTTCCCCCGGTGACCTTTTTAGCAGAAGGGTTTACAATGTAGGCTTGAGTATTAATTTCCCAATATTCTCAAATTTCAAAACCGAGTTACAAATTGAAATGGCGAAAGTTAATGCTTTGAACGCACGTGAGGATTTGCAAATTCTGAAACGGCAAATTAAAATTGAAATAAAACAAGGCTACCTTGATTTAATTGCCGCCAAAAAGCAATTGGAAGTAAGTTTGGAAAATGTTAAATCCGCTGAGGAAAACAGAAAGATTAACAAACAGCGCTACGATTTAGGCTCGGCTACAATATTGGATTTGTTGCAGGCAGACAAAAATTATACTCAAGCGGTTCAAAACAAAATTGCCGCTGAGTACGAGTTTTACAGATTACACGACGCATTGCTTAATTCCTTAGGTAAATTAAATATTAAGAAATATGAGTAAATTTTAACGGGAGATTTTTTAAATGGCAAAACGAAATAATACGAAGAAAAAGAAAATTTTGATTTTCGGCTTTTTGGCTCTTTTATTAATTGCGGTTGTTGTGGTTGTTGTTATCAACAGCAATAAAGAAAAAGTTGTTGCCGTACAGGTTGAGAAAGCGGCAAGGCGGACAATCACACAAGTTGTTTCTGCAACGGGTACCATTAACCCCGTTGACCAGGTAATTTTACGTCCCGAGGTGAACGGTGAGATTGTTAAACTTCCCGTTGAAGAAGGTGATTTTGTAAAGAAAGGGCAACTTTTGGTTAGAATTAAACCTGACATTTACATTGCACAGAAGAAGAGAGCGCAAGCTACTTTGGACGCTGCAAAAGCGCAGTTGAAGGTTCGTAATGCAACTCTTGACCAAGTGAAGGCAGAGTACAAAAGAGTGCAAGGTCTTTATTCAAAAGGCTTGGCTAGCGATGCCGAAATTGAAAAAGCAAAAGCAGGTTACCTTCAAAGCGAAGGCGGTTACGAAGCACAAAAATCGGCTGTAATGCAAGCTGAAGAATCTCTCAAGGAAGCTGAGGAGAATCTCGCCAAAACCGAAATTGACGCTCCTTTCGACGGTACTATTACTGCTTTGAACGTAGAGCTCAGCGAGCGGGTTTTAGGCAGTTCCTTTAGTCAAGGTACGCATTTAATGACTATTGCGGACCTGACGAATATGGAAGCTACCGTTGATGTTGACGAGAACGATGTTGTACTTGTAGCTTTGGGCGATAGCGCCGATATTAACATTGACGCTTTCGGCGACAGAATATTCCGTGGTGTTGTTACCCAAATAGGAAACAGTGCCGCTACAACCGGAGCGGGTTCGCAAGAAGAAGTTGTTAACTTCAAGGTTAAAATCAAATTGCTCGATTTGGACAAAGAATTGCGCCCGGGAATGTCCTGCGATGCGGAAATAAAAACCAAAACAAAACAAAATGTAATTTCCGTGCCTATCCAAAGTGTTACTACAAGAATGCCTTCGTTTAATAGAAATCCTAAGGAAGGGAGGAATTTCAATCCTAAAATGCGGCAGGGGGCAATGAAGAAGAGACAAAAAGCCAACCAGAGGGAGAAGAAACCGCAAGAAGTTGTATTTTTGGTTAAAGACGGAACGGCAAAGATGAGAAGAGTTAAAACCGGAATAAGCGACGATTCTTACATCGAGATTATTAGAGGCGTTAAAGTTGGCGACCAAGTAGTTAGCGGGCCTTACCGTGCTATTTCAAAGGAACTCGATGACGGGGTTAAAGTAATTATTCAAAAGCAGAACGGAAATTTCAAGGGAAGGAAAAAATAGACGGTTGGTGAAATGAATATAATTAGATTGGAACATATTGCAAAAATTTACGAACTTGGTGCCGAAAAGGTTCACGCATTACGCGACGTCTCTCTGACAATCGATAGAGGAGAATACGTTGCCATTATGGGACCTTCCGGCTCGGGGAAATCCACACTGATGAATGTTTTAGGTTGTTTGGATACCCCTACAAAAGGTCTTTACAACTTTAAGGGCGTTAATGTAAGCGAAATGAATGACAACCAACTTGCTGAAATTCGGAACAAAGAGATTGGTTTTGTCTTTCAAACTTTTAACCTTCTTCCGCGTTCGGATGCCCTTCACAATGTGGAACTGCCTTTGATTTACGCCGGAATCCCTTCCGACGAAAGGAAGGAAAAAGCACGAGAAGCGTTGTTTCAAGTGGGGCTCGGCGACCGCATTCATCACAAACCTAACGAACTTTCCGGCGGTCAGCGCCAGCGCGTTGCAGTTGCACGGGCGTTGGTTACCGAGCCTTCAATTATTTTGGCGGACGAACCGACGGGCAACCTGGATACTAAAACGGGTGAGGAAATAATGCTTCTGTTTAACGAAATTTACGAGCAGGGCAATACAATTATTCTTGTGACGCATGAAGAATACATTGCAGAGCACGCCGAGAGAATTATCCGTCTTCGCGATGGCTTGATTGAAGCTGACGAATCTGTTAGGAAAAGGTACATCCCGGATTTGAATGCAATACGAAGCAGTGAGAAAAACGAATAATCGGAATTTGATATGAAAAAAATCGGAAGAATAATTCTCGACACCAAAGAAGGAATTTTGATTTCCTTACGTGCCCTGAGTGTAAATAAAATGCGTGCAATACTCACTACCTTGGGTATTGTAATAGGCATTGTAGCAGTTACTACAATGGCTACGGCAATAGT
This sequence comes from Melioribacteraceae bacterium, assembly GCA_015486905.1. Lineage (GTDB taxonomy): Bacteria > Bacteroidota > Ignavibacteria > Ignavibacteriales > Melioribacteraceae > WFQV01. The sequence continues at coordinate 4,433 of WFQV01000185.1, forward strand.
GGGATTGAAACAGGCTTTTATTCAATCAATCTCTTCAATCGGTCAGAATGTTCTTTACGTGGATAAATTCGAATGGTTTGGTGGTAAAGACTGGCGGTTTTACCGCAACAGAAAAAATATTACTTACGACCAATATCTGAAATTGAAAAAAACTCTTTCCTCGTACGAGGCAATAGCTCCGATTCAACCAACGTTCGGTAGAACAATAAAATACAAGGACCGAACCGCAACATCTTCTTTCCTTTACGGTACTACGGACCAATACATTAATATCTCGGAAGTAGTGCCCGCCAAAGGAAGATTTATCAACGAGATGGATATGCGTTCGAACCATAGAGTTTGTGTAATCGGGAAAGACATTGCCGACGCACTTTTCCCCCACGAGAATCCTATTAACAAAGAAATTAAAATTAAAAATATGCCGGTCAGAGTCATTGGAGTTCTGGAAAAACAAGGCAGCGGTTTCTTCGGTACAATAAGCCTCGATGCTCAAATAATTATGCCCATTAAAGTTTTTCAAAAAATTTTCGGCGGCAGAAGACGCGGTTTGCAAATTGCGGTTAAAGTCGCCGACGAAAGTCAAATAGAAGACACAAGGGATGAAATTGACGCCATTATGCGAACGATAAGGAAGGTGCCGCCCGGCAAACCGGACGACTTTGCAATTAACCGCCAGCAGGTATTCGAAGATGTTTACGATAAAACGGTTGGAATAATTGCCATTGCGGGAATTGTGATTACCGCACTTTCTCTGTTTGTCGGTGCAATCGGAATTATGAACATTATGTTTGTTTCGGTTACCGAAAGGACGAGGGAGATTGGAATTAGAAAAGCAATTGGCGCCAAGACACACGAAATCCTGCTCCAATTCCTAAGCGAGGCCACAATCATTTGCCTTATCGGCGGTTTAATAGGGCTTGCTATTTCTTTCCCGTTAAGTTTATTAATTAATCAGTTTTTGCCAACCTCAATGCCTTTTGAAGTTGTACTTTTAGCTCTTTTAATTTCTTTTGTGGTCGGAATTATTTCGGGAATTTTGCCGGCTAAAAAAGCGGCTAAACTTAATCCTGTGGAAGCATTGCGTTATGAATAGAAAACTTGAAAGTTATTGGTTCCAATTTGTCGAGAGTTCCAAAATTGCTTTGGAATCGTTAAGAACAAATAGATTACGTTCATCCTTAACTCTGTTAGGTATTGCAATAGGACTTTTTTCAATTATTATTGTAATGACTTCGCTAAGTGCTATTCAGAAAAGTGTGGAAGATACTTTCAGTACAATCGGCAAGAATAACTTTTTCATTCAGAAGATGCCTGCGGTCAGAATTGGCGGACCGGGAACTTGGAGAAAATATCGCCACAGAAAGAACATCACTATTGAAGATGCAAAAAGACTTAAGAAGATGACCAAATTACCTTTAGCCGTTGGTGTTTGGGACGGTAAAGGAGGCAGAGTGGTTAAGTACAACGGTGATAGAACTAATCCCGACGTTGCACTGCGCGCTGCGGACTTTGACGCTTTGCAAGTTGAAGAAATTGAAATTGCACAAGGAAGAAGCCTAAACAAACAGGACATTGCATTAGGGCGTTCAGTGTGTGTTATTGGAAATGATGTTTACGACAAACTTTTTCATGGAATGAATCCGATCGGACAAAAAATAAGAATAGATAGATTTACACTGACGGTAATCGGCGTGGCTAAAAAACGTGGAAGCGTGTTAGGCAACAGCCAGGACAATTACGTTGTAATTCCTCTTCCGTTATTTACGAGAGCTTACGGTAAAAAGCGGAACGTAACCATTTCCATTAGAGCAAAGGACAGCCAATTGTTCGACGCTACCAAGGAAGAAGTAATAGGAGCAATGAGAATAATTCGGAAAGTCCCACCGGGTAAAGAGAACGATTTTGAAATAATTACTTACGACCAACTGATTTCGCAGTTTAATAGTTTAACTAAGTATTTCAAATTAGGCGCGGCAGTAGTTGCTTTTATTGCTTTGATTGCCGCCGGTATCGGAATAATGAACATTATGCTTGTGAGTGTTACCGAACGTACACGTGAAATAGGAATTAGGAAAGCAATCGGAGCTAAAAAAGCAATTATTCGCGCTCAGTTTGTTACCGAAGCAATAGTTCTAAGTTGGGTAGGCGGGCTAGCCGGAATTGTGCTGGGAGTACTCGGCGGTGATATTGTAGCTCTTGTACTTGGCGTTTCCGTAGTGCTGCCTTGGGACTGGATTCTAATCGGCTTCTTGGTTACTACTTTTGTAGGAGTCCTTTTCGGTGTTTACCCTGCCGTTAAAGCATCGAACCTCGACCCGATTGAAGCATTGAGATACGAATAATCGAACATTATTAAAATTTTTTTAGTGTTTATAGAGTGTAACATTTGTGCTTACTTGTTCGTCTAAAAAGCAAATTAAATAAGGAGAAATAAAAATGAACAAGGGAAATTATTTTAGATTTTTATTTACGGTAACTTTATTTTTTTCATTTGTTGTTTTCTCTTCAACGTTTAAAGCCGAGACAAAAATAATTAAGGAGAAGACTTTCAAAGTAAAGCCGGGCGGGGAGCTTAAGGTTAAAGCCGATGGAGCTGACGTTCTTTTGAAAAGTTGGGACAAAGAGGAACTGAACGTTAAAATATTATCTAAGCGAAGGAAAGTCGGACATATCAAGATTAAATTTAAACAAGACAATAATAAAGTTTATATTGAGGTTAAAACAAGTAGAAATTCCTTTTTTCACCTTTTTGAAAAATCTTCCGTCGGCTACAAAATCATTGTTTATCTTCCCTCTAAATTCAATCCCGAAATAAAAACCTCCGGCGGTGATATTATTATTAAAAATTTAAACGGGACTGAAAACCTTAAAACTTCCGGCGGGGATATTGTGGCGGAAAATTGTTCCGGTGAAATGGATGCAAAAACCTCCGGCGGAGACGTGGTAATTAAGAATCACGCGGGGAAGGTTTACGTTGCCACTTCCGGTGGTGACGTTAAGGTAAGCAACTCGAAGGGAGCGGTTAGTGCGTTTACTTCCGGCGGGGACGTTGTTATTAACGCAAGTAATGCTCCTATTGAGGCTAAAACCTCCGGTGGAGACGTTGTGCTAAAGTACAAAGGTTTGAATCAAGGAATTTCTTTGGGCACTTCGGGTGGAGATATTTCAATGAAACTGCCGAATGAGATTAAAGCGAACGTTGACTTAAAATCAATTGGCGGAGAATTAAAACTTGACTTCCCGAATAGTAAACTTGAAAAATTAACAAAGAGTACTTTTAACGGAACATTCAACGGCGGGGGAAAAGAAATTAAAGCCTACACCAGCGGCGGAGATATTATTGTGACCGGTATTTCGGCTAAGTAATATCGGCGGTAAACGGCAATGTTAAATTGTGAATTGTTCCAAGGTTAAAAGGCTAAAAGGTACAAAGGTTCGGTGAGAGAAGACAGATAACAGTGAATAGTTAACAGAAAAATTTGAGCTCTTTATTTTAAGAAACATTACCTATTTCGCTAAAGAACCCCACACAATAGCGTAAAATCGGCCGGCAAATTAATCCTCAATTTGCCGGCTTTTTTTTATTCCCTGTTTTTCACCGACAAAAATAAAATGATTTAGCTATTCCTTCCGGCTTATTATTTTCTTAATAAAAAGGTTGTACTCGGTGTTCGTCCCGAAAATATTGCATTAGCCTCCGATGGTGAAGGGAAGAAATTTGCGGCAATAAATGTGACCGCCGAAGTAACCGAATTGGTTGGAAGCGAGGCTTACCTTTATTTCGATTTTGAAGGACGGAGCTGCGTTGCAAGAATGCCGAACACTGCTATTCACAAAGGAGGGGAAAGGGTGAAACTTTACATTGATTTGCACGGAATTCATTTGTTTGATGCCGAAACGGAGCTAAGAATTAATGAAGAATTAAGAATTAAGAATTAGGAAGTAGTAATCTGCTGTTTTGGTAAGCAAAAGTTATTTGTTGAAAATTTTTGCGACTTTCTTATTTTCGTTCAAAATTATTGCCAAAGTAATTACTATCAAGCCTAATGTTAAACGCAGCAGGTCGGCTCTTTCGCCGAAGAAAATAAGGGATACCGCAATAGCCAAGGGAATTTTAATATTGTTAAATATTCCCAATGTTCCGTCGTTTACTTTCCTTGCACCGTAATTCCAAAGGAAGAAACCAAGTCCCGACGCCACGATTCCCAAATAAATCAAAGAAAGAATCTGATTTGAGTTTAGGCTGAAGTAATCAAGCCGGAATTGCGGAGCCACGAATAAGAGCGCTGTTACAAAACCTCCGAGATAAAGGAATGAGAAAACCTCAGCATCTTTCAAGCCTTTTAATTCCGACATTATTCTTTTGTAATAAATTTGTCCGAATGCAAAGCATAAATTCGAAAGTTGCATCAGTAAAAATCCAATCAGCAAATCTTTCGGTGACAATGTTTGGTAAAGAACAATACCGGCTCCAACGACCGACACCGATGCCGTAATGAAAAACAGCGGATTAAATTTTTTGCGGAACAAATCTCCGAAAGCTGTCACGTACAGAGGTGTGAAAATGGTCAGCAAGGCAATTTCGTAAGAGAGCAAATATTTGTAAGCGGAGATGTAGCTAACGTACATTATTCCGTATTGAACCGCACCGGTTAAAAATAATTTTAACCTTGCCGATAGCGGAATGTTTTTTGTCTTGAGGAACGGGAGAAAAACAAGAAATGAGAGAAGCAGCCGTACCGAAGCAACGAAAGAAGAATTAAGCCCGGCGAGATTGTCTTTAATTATTCCGAAAGAAAAAGCCCAAATTAAAGAAACTGTCAGAAGGTACAGCATTATTAGGCTTTCCCCGATTTTCTCAATACAGGTGCTCCGTCTTTATCTTCAACGAAAGCAACGAGCACGGCGGAGAGAATCATTGAAGCGC
>WFQV01000186.1 GCA_015486905.1 Melioribacteraceae bacterium
AACTAGAATATCTCAACCTGTACCAAGGCACAAGGAAATAAATGAATATTTGGCTAAACATATTATTAAAATGCTAAAAGATGTTAAATGAAGAGGCTTTTTCGTTAAATATTTTTTGCTTAACTTTCTTTGTCGCACTTACCGGTTGATTCCGCTCTTCACCTTTCCACAAAACAAAATTGAAACTCATTAAAGTTGTAACTATTTTTATTTTTTAAATTTCTTAGAGATTTTATGAACGAAACGCCTTTAATGGTACAATACAATAGAATTAAACTTCAATACCCGGACACCATTTTGCTCTTCAGGGTAGGGGATTTTTTTGAAACATTTGACGAGGATGCAAAGACGGCTTCGAAGGTTTTGGGAATTACTCTCACCAAACGTTCAAACGGAAAAGCAGGCAACGTACCGCTTGCCGGTTTTCCGCATCATGCAATAGATACTTATCTGCCGAAACTTGTACGCGCAGGTTACCGAGTTGCTATTTGCGAGCAGATGGAAAATCCCAAATTTGCCAAAGGGATTGTTATGCGTGACGTGATTGAAGTTGTAACCCCCGGCGTTGCATTTTCCGATAAACTTTTAGACCACAAAAAAAACAATTATTTAGCGGCTATTTACATTAGGGAAAACATTGCCGGCATTTCTTTTTCGGACGTCTCCACCGGTGAGTTTTATTCCTACCAAACTCCTGCAAACGAAGTTAAAAATCAATTGGGGTTAATCAACCCGGCTGAGGTGCTGATTTCCAAGAGACAGAAATCTTATTTTGAAGATTTGCTAAAGAAATATTCGCCGTCCGCCAGAATTTCAACATTGGAAGACTGGATTTTCGATTACGAATTTGCACGTGATTTGCTTCTTAACCATTTCGGCACACAAACGTTGAAGGGTTTTGGAATCGAGCGTCACGAAGTTGCCATCTCTGCCGCCGGTGCGGTCTTGAATTATTTGAAAGAAACGCAGAAAGAAAACATCGGACATCTGAACAAGGTTGCACTATTTAATCCTTCCGATTTTATGCAGTTGGATTTTTCTACGAAACGCAATCTGGAAATAATGTTTACGATGCAGGAAAGTTCACGCGAAGGCTCCTTGATTTCAATACTTGACAAGACAAACACTTCAATGGGTGGGAGACTTTTGAAGCGTTGGGTTGCGGCACCTTTGAGAAAATTGCAGCCGATTCTAAATCGACAAGCAAGCATTGAAAATTTATTTGTAAATAAAACTCTTAGGAAAAATATTCGTGAGGAGTTAAAAGAAATCGGTGATTTGGAGAGACTGACTTCCCGCGTCTGCACGGCAAGAGCCACTCCGCGTGAGTTAATTAACTTAAAAACTTCGTTACAAAAAATTCCTCTTTTAAAACAACTATTGGACACAGCTACTTCGGAAAGGCTTGTAAATATTGGGGAAAAATTAAATCCTCTCGAGAATGTGATTGAAAAAATTGAGCTTGCAATTACAGACGAGCCGCCCGTTAGCGTTGGCGACGGGAATGTAATTCGCTCGGGCTATTCCGCCGAACTCGACGAACTACGCGACATTACACGCAATGCGAAAGATTGGATTGCAAGATTTCAGGAAAAGGAAAGACTCCGTACCAACATTCCTTCTCTTAAGGTGAGCTACAATAAAGTTTTCGGCTATTACATATCAATCAGCAATGCTCATAAGGAAAAAGTCCCGGAGGATTACATCCGTAAGCAAACGCTTGTAAACAGCGAGCGCTACATTACTCCCGAACTGAAGGAATACGAGGACAAGATTTTTAATGCGGAAGAAAATATTGACGAACTTGAGAATCAATTGTTTAATGAAGTACGCTCTTTTGCCGCAAGTTTCGCAGAGCAAATTCAGCAGAACGGAAGACTGATTGCCGAGCTGGATTGTTACCAGTCTTTTGCACAGTGTGCCGAAGATTACAATTACACAAAACCGGTGTTGGATGAATCCGATGTCCTCGATATTAAGGAGGGGCGTCATCCTGTTGTGGAAAGGATTTTACCTCCCGGTGAAAAGTTTCATCCGAACTCGACTTACCTTTCGAACGAGGATGCGCAAATAATTATTTTGACGGGGCCCAACATGGCAGGGAAATCCGTTTATTTACGCCAGGTAGGATTGATTGTACTCTTAGCTCAAATAGGTTCGTTCGTTCCCGCAAAAGAAGCTCGGATTGGATTGGTTGACAATATTTTTACACGTGTCGGGGCAAGCGATAGCATCACGTCCGGTGAAAGTACATTCCTTGTGGAAATGCAAGAGGCGGCAAATATTCTGAATAACGCTACTTCCAAAAGCCTAATATTATTGGACGAAGTGGGAAGGGGTACAAGTACGTTCGACGGAATATCGATTGCATGGGCAATAACCGAGTACCTGCATGAAAATCCTTTAGTCTCGGCGAAAACGCTTTTTGCCACTCACTACCACGAGCTTAACGAAATGGCGTCAATATTTCCACGAATTAAAAATTTCAAAGTGGAAGTTCGTGAATACGACGACAAAGTGATTTTCCTTCACAAAGTTACGCCGGGCGGGGCGGACCACAGCTACGGAATTCAAGTGGCTCAAATGGCCGGGCTTCCGCCGTTTGTTACCAAACGAGCAAAAGAAATTCTTCAAAACTTGGAAGGGAAGGAACTGACACCGTTTGAAGTTAAGAAAGCAAAAACCAAAAAGGTTCGCAAGGAAGACGGCATCCAGCTTAATTTATTTGAATTTAAAGACGACGAAATACGCAAGGAAATCTCGGAACTTGAGGTTAACAATATTACACCGATTGAAGCATTGAATAAATTAAACGAATTGAAAAACAAAGTTGATAAAGACCAAAATGAATAATGACTTAATTAATAAATTAACGGAGGATTAAATTGTCTAAAATAAATTATCTGTTGATATTATTGGCGTTGGCTGTCCTTACCACTTCATGCGGTAAGAAATATACCCCCGAAGAGGAGGCGTACATTAAAAAAGTTGAGCACCAAAGGGAAGTAAAAAATTTGGAAATGATGACTGATCCTAATTCTCCTTTTAACGGGAGGACAAAAGTAAAATTCCACCCGTTAAAATATTACGACGTTGACCCTTCATTTGTTTTCCATTCCAAACTTTACGAATATCCCAAGAAGGACACAATAACAATTTGGGGCACGAAGGGCGAAGCAAGGAAAGCCGTTCGCTACGGCTATTTGAACATCAATTACAAAAACAAAATTTACAAACTGAACGTTTATAAAAATTTTGCCCGCAACGGACAAATCTATTACAGCGTCTGGTTTACCGACAGAACAACGGGTAAAGAGACTTACGGCGTCGGAAGATATTTGGAATTTGAAAAATCCGACGACCCTAACCATATTTACACAATTGATTTCAACCTGGCGTTTAATCCTTATTGCGCTTACAGTCCCGATTACACTTGTGCAATACCTTCGAAAGAAGATTACTTGGATTTTGAGATTCGCGCAGGCGAGAAAAAATTTCACGATTAAAACGGAGACTTAAATTGGTAATAGTATTAGAACAAACAGCAACAGACGAGCAGATTCAAAATGTAATAAGACATTTGGAAGAATACGGATTTGAGGTACACAGCTCAAAAGGTGTTCAGAGTTTGGTACTTGGTGCAATTGGTGTTAAGCCGGACTTTGACACGAGAAAAATAAAGGTGTTGCAGGGCGTGGCGGATGTTTACCGCGTGACGGCGCCGTTTAAACTGGCAAGCCGTAATTTCCATCCCGAAAACACAAAAATTAAGATTAAGGATGTTGAAATAGGTGGCGATAAAATTGTAATGATTGCAGGCCCTTGCTCGATTGAAAGCGATGAGCAGGTTTTCAAACTTGCCGAAACGGTTGCAAAATCCGGTGCGAAAATTTTAAGAGGAGGAGCATTTAAACCGCGCACCTCACCCTATTCCTTCCAAGGTTTGGGTGAAGAAGGGTTAAAATACATTCGTGCCGCTGCTGATGAGTTCGGTCTGTTGGTTATTACTGAAGTAATGCAAATAAGTCAAATAGATTTAATTGCAAAGTACGCCGACATTTTCCAAGTCGGTGCTCGAAATATGCAGAACTTTTCACTGCTCAAAGAAATCGGTGCGACGGATAAACCCGTAATGCTAAAGCGCGGGCTCTCGGCAACAATCGAAGAATGGTTAATGTCCGCCGAATATATTCTTGCCGGAGGCAATTCCAATGTTTTCCTTTGCGAAAGAGGAATTCGTACTTTTGAGAAATACACAAGAAATACTTTCGACCTCTCCGCAATTCCAATTGTCCACAAGAAGAGTCATTTGCCGGTTTTTGCTGACCCTTCGCATGCGACGGGAATTCGGGATCAAGTTCCGCCAATGGCTCGTGCTGCCGTTGCCGCAGGCGCAGACGGATTGATGATTGAAATTCATTACGATCCCGAGCATGCTTTGTCCGACGGACCGCAAGCGCTCCTGCCCGAGGAATACATCCGTCTTTACGACGAACTTAAGTTGATTGCAAAAGCGGTCGGAAAAAGTTTTTAATGCGAGGGCAAAAAATTTCAATAATCGGGCTTGGACTAATTGGCGGTTCTATTGCAAAAGCACTAAAAAAGAGCGAAGGCGATTTTTTTATCTCGGCTATTGATACCGGAGATACTGTAAATATTGCTTTGCAAAATGAAGTTGTTGATGAAGCCCTGGAAAATATTGGACAGGCAGCTAGTTCGGAATTAATTTTTGTTTGTACTCCTTTAAAAACCACGTTGGAAATTTTGGAATTTCTTGCCCCCAAATTAAATAACAATACTATCGTTACAGATGTAGCGGGGGTTAAATTACCGTTACGTAAAAGGTGGGCTGAATTCAATTCAAGGGGGATATACATCGGTGGGCATCCGATGACAGGCAAAGAAAAGGGAGGTTACGAAAATTCCGACCCATTACTTTTTGAAAATGCAGTTTACATTTTGGAAAAGACGGAACGGAGCGAGAAAGAAATCTTACCATTAATCGAAGTAATTAAAACTCTCGGTGCTCGTATTACTTTCCTTGAACCCCGCATTCACGATATGATGATTGCTTATGTTAGTCATCTGCCTCAACTTTTAGCTGTGGAGTTAACAAACTTGGCGGCTTTTAAAGAAGGTGAAATTCGATTCCTCGATTTTGCCGCCGGCGGTTTCAGAGATTTAACAAGAATAGCTTCGAGCCCTTTCGATATCTGGCGTCCCGTGATTGAGCTGAATAAAAAGGAGATTATTGACGGTTTGGATGCCTTTATTTCAAGGCTTGAAAAGATTAAAAACCATATTTCTAAAAATGAATTTGACTTACTCGAAAAGCAGTTCGAAGAAGCATATACAAATAGAAATGAAATTCCAAGAAATGCAAAAGGATTCCTGAGCGGACTTTACGACATTTTTGTTTTTGTTAAAGACGAGCCGGGAGCGATAAATAAAATTTCATCCGTCCTTTTTAAAAACGATATCAACATTAAAGATATTGAACTGCTGAAAATTCGCGAAGGGACAGGCGGAACTTTCAGACTTTCGTTTGAAACCATTGCTGAAAAGGAAAAAGCGGAAAAATTGCTGAAGGGAAT
>WFQV01000187.1 GCA_015486905.1 Melioribacteraceae bacterium
ATGCTATTACGCCTAAAGAATTTCCCTTCTTTTACAATAAAAATCTTTGGAAAAAGTTCCTCGATTTTATGGAAGCCCAAAGATATAATTACATCATTCTGTGGAACGGACACCCGTTCGATTATTTTGTGAAGTTTGATAAATTCAAAGAAGCACAATCGGGGCTGACGGATGCACAAATTAAACAAAATCACGATATGCTTAAGTGGTTGATTGCGGAAGCCGGAAAGCGTAACATTAAAATATTTTTTGAATTTTACAATATAAACACTTCCGTGTTTTACCAGAAGGCTCACAACCTGCCGAGGCAACTTGCAAAGCCTACGCCCGAATTGGCAGCTTACACAAAATATTCCATTTCAAAATTCGTAAGAGAATTTCCACAAGTCGGACTGTTTATTACTCCCGGTGAGGGATTGCTTAGAAAATATTCGGATGAGTGGATTAACAACGTGATTTTTAAAGCTATTAAAAGCACAGGTTTCAATCCGACTGTTTTTATGCGAGCTTGGACGTTTGACCTTAAACACGCGCGTAAAATCTTGAATAATTATCCCCGTCTCACTTTCGTTCGCAAGTTTAATGTTGAAATGATTGCCGACACGTTGCCCGATCCGGAAAATGCGGAGTGGGCAAAATTAACTGGTAACTTTATTGTGAATATTCATCTTGCGGCAAATCTTGAACCCTTTAGATGGAACCCGCCTTTTTACATTCGCTCGATTGTTGAAAATAATATTAAATCCGGAGCAAACGGAATACACCTCCATCCGCGGAAGGCTTGGCGATGGCCGTTTGGCTGCGAAACGGGCAAGAAAGAATACCAGTGGGTGAGGGATACATTATGGTTTACGGCATGGAGCAGATATTCCTGGCAGCTGAATAGAGACAAGAAAGCCGAATATCGGTACTGGGTAAATTTATTAACCGAACGATACGGAAGCCACAAAGCCGCAGTTCATTTTTTAAATTCGTTTGAAAAGGGCGCCGATGTTTTACCCGGACTGCAAAGATTACTCTGGATAGGCAACGATAATCACACAATCATTTCGGCGGGTGCTACATTGTTACAGCTGAAGAATTCAAAAGGCATCCCGTTTCTCAACATTAAACCTGTAATACGCATTTCGGAATATTTGAAGGCTATTAAAAAGGGGAAAAAGATTGAAGGAGTAACTCCCCTTGAATTTGTTAAAAGAAAAATCTTGGAGGCTGAAGCATCTCTTAAAGAAGCGAGGTTAGCCGAGTCGGCATCAACACTCCACAAAGATGAAGCTAATAAAATTGTAAAAGATGCAGAGGCGGAATTGCTGGTTGCAAAATATTATGAGTTAAAACTTAAGTCCTTATTTGCAAAAACTCGTTACGATATTTCTATTAACCGAAAGAAAAACAAGAAATTATTTCTTCGCTACTTGCTTGCTTCGGTGAATGAATTCAAAAAATTGGCGGAGTTGACGAAAGGGACGTACACAAGCATAAGCGACGTACCGGCTAAGCATCCGGTAAAATTAGCTCGGACACCGTACCACTGGAAAGACCTTGTTCCTTTCTTTGAAAAAGAATATAGGATTTACAGAAAGGCTGTAAATATGCCTATGCTTGAGAGTTTCAATAAACCGACACTATCGGGTTTGACGGGGATTTTTTACGGCGATGAGGATTACCGTAATGCCGACAAACCGTATCCTGCAAAGGAAATTAATTTCCAATGGGATGCTGCCAAAACCGACATCGGCAGACATTGGTCGGCAAGATGGTTCGGTTTTGTAAAAGCGCCGGTTACCGGAAAAGTTAAATTTATTGTTAATGCGGACCATATTGTAAATCTTATTGTTAAAAAAGACACTCTTATTTCTATCGCCCCTAATCAAAAGTATGCTGAGGCGGAGGTAAATTTTGTGAAAAACAGAATGTATGAAATTGAAATAGACTATAATCACCGAGATGGAGAACTCGGTGCATTAAAGCTGAGTTGGAAATTTAACGGGAAAGAAGAAATTATTCCCCCGAAATATTTCTTCCATTCCCTTACACAGCAAAGGAAAGTAGCTGTCTCTTATACACATCTCCGAG
>WFQV01000188.1 GCA_015486905.1 Melioribacteraceae bacterium
CTTTTATTTTAACTTTTAATTGTAAATTCTGCGGAAATCATAATAAATCATGACAAATCTGCGTCCCATTCCCTCCGCGAAAATCCTGCAACAATCCGTGTCATCCGTGTTCTATTGTCCCCCAAAAAGAAAATTTAAATTTGAACTCTTATTTAGTATTTTTACAGTTTATTTCTCAGAATAATTTAAAACGGACAATGAAGCTAAGCAAAAATTTTATCCCTACTCTTAAAGAAGTCCCTGCCGACGCCGTTATTCCCAGCCACATTTTAATGGTACGCACGGGAATGATTAGAATGCTCTCGGCGGGCATCTATTCTTTTTTACCCTTAGGCTATAAGGTACTTAAAAAAATAATAGAAATCATCCGTGAGGAGATGGACGCAATAGGCGGACAAGAATTCCATCTGCCGGCACTTAATCCAAAAGAGATTTGGGAGCAGACGGGTCGTGTGGAAGCCTTCGGCGACACGATGTTTCACGTTAAAAACCGTGATTACGTCCTTGCACCCACACATGAAGAAATAATGACTTACCACGCAAAAGGGACGCTTAAATCGTACAAAGATTTACCCCAGATTTGGTACCAGATCCAAACGAAATTTAGAAACGAACCCCGCCCGCGCAGCGGCGTAATTCGCGGACGGCAATTTTTAATGAAGGATGCATATTCATTCGATTCTTCGTGGGAGGGACTTGACAAATCCTACAAAAAACATTACAAGGCATATCGCAAAATTTTTGACAGATGCGGAATAAAATATTTTGTCGTTGGTGCTTCCAGCGGTGCAATGGGCGGGAATAAATCCGAAGAATTTATGGTACGCTCGGATGCGGGAGAAGACACAGTTGCTTACTGCGAACATTGCGGTTACGCAGCCAATGTAGAAATTGCTCAATCTGTTGTTGAACCTGTGAGGCGAAAAGGTGAAAGCAAAGAGATTTACGAAATTTCCACACCGAATGTAAAATCGATTGACGAACTGTGCGAATTTTTAAAAATCGACGAGAGCGAAACCGCAAAATCAAGAATTTACATTTTCAAAGACGAACCCGTTTTAATTTTAATGTCCGGCAACGACGAAGTTAACGAAACAAAGCTTGAAAGCATTCTCGGCGGTGCCGTTCGCCCGGCACATCCCGACGAATTAAAAGAAATAACCGGAGCAGATGCGGGTTCAATTGGTCCAATAGGATTTATCGGGAGGATAATCGCCGACTTACGTTTAAAAGACGCCAACAATCTTTACTCCGGCGCCAACAAGAACGATTACCACATCGGCGGGATAGATATGAAGAGAGACGTTCCCCAAGCGGAGTATCACGATTTACGCATTGTACAAAGCGGTGAAAAATGTACACGTTGCGGAAGTGAGCTTGAAGTTTTTAAGGCAATTGAATTGGGACATATTTTCAAATTAGGCACAAAATATTCAGAAGCTTTAGGCGCGGAATTTTTAGATGAGAAAGGTAATTCCAGTCCAATAATAATGGGCAGTTACGGCATTGGCGTTGAAAGGGTTCTTGCATGCTACATTGAACAGAACCACGATGAGAAAGGAATTCTTTGGCAAAAGCCCCTCGCCCCTTTCGATGTTCACCTCTTGGGACTTAATATGAAAAAGGAGCCTGTTAAAGAGACAACCGAGAAAATTTACAACGCTTTAACCTCGGAAGGCTACCAGGTCCTTTTTGACGATAGGGTTGACGCCCAAGCGGGCTTCAAATTTAATGATGCGGATTTAATCGGTCTGCCGGTTCAAATCATTGTGGGTGAGCGCGGATTGAAGGAAGGCACCGTAGAAATTAAGAAAAGAAGAACGGGGAAAAGATTTAAAGTGAAATTGGAAGACTTGAACGAGATTGTAGGCAAATTGCTGAACGATTAAAACTTATTACTCGATACCCGCAGCCGGTAATTTGTTCTTCGTTTAGAGGTTTAGGGTTTAGAAGTTTAGAGGTTCAAAGGCACAAAGGTGCAGAGGCTGTCTCTTATACACATCTGACGCTGCCGACGATCTTAC
>WFQV01000189.1 GCA_015486905.1 Melioribacteraceae bacterium
AAGTCAAAAACCGTTCTGTTAGGCTTACGCCCACGGCGGGTGTTCAAAACGCGGATTAAATCGTTAACCGTCTTACGTTCGGCATCTAACAAATGATACTTGTGTTTGAATACCGCAATTGTGGCAATGGGAACAGTGTGCGAGCTTTGTTCGAATTTCAAAATTTGCTTTTTAACTTCGTAATATCTTTTGTCAATATCCGAAAGAATCCGTTTCAGTTTTTTCATTATTTCATCTTTGGGAAGTAAATCCATCAACAGCATTCCAACCTCAAACTTTGAAAAATCCGAGTCGGGCTCATCAAAATAGGAAGCAACTGTCCTCTTGAGTTCTTCCTCGCCGTCGGGGGTGATAGAATAAAAAGTCTTTTTGGGAACTTTTGTTTCTTTAACAGCCGTACCCTTAATAAATCCTTGCTTCTGTAATTTGGTTACAGCTGCGTAAATGGAAGACTCGGCAATGGGAAACCATCTTGATATTTCAAACTTTTCATAAAGTTTTTTAATTTCGTAAGGGTTCTTTTTACCTTCACGTAAAAAGCCCAGGATTAAAGTAGAGAGTTTTGGTAGCATAGGCACTCCGCTATTCTAATGTAGTACTACAAAAGTAGAGTATTTTTTTTAAAAAATCAAACGGAAAGAAGCTTCTTCATAAAATATTTATCCGTTACCGTTTCCTGAAATGTCTTTTCGTAAAACTTTACTTTCCTCGTTATTGAAGAATAGCGCAATTTAATTTGAGGTGTATTTTTACGATTGATTACAATCAGCTCCTGCGAAGATGAAATATGTTTCTGAAACAAAGCTTTAATGTGAATGTCCGCATCGGATAGCGAATAGCCGATTACCACAATTCTTTTAGAAGCACGTATTTCTTTACCCGCCTCAGCCATTAAAGGCAGAATAACGCTGTGCGTTAATTCTTTGTAATAAGAAGGCGGCATAATTAGTGTCTCGAAATCCGTTCCGTCAATAGGGCAAGAGTACTCATACTCAATATTGTCGGGGTAAGTGTAGCCTAAAAATTTACCTTTGTTCAAATCGATTTTTCTGTCCCAAGGCGTTAATAAAGTTTGGTTGCAACAATTACAATATTTCCAATTAAGACTCCCGTGAAGTTTAAGAATTTTAATTGCAACGGGGTGAAGATTTGCTTTAACGCTTAGCGGCTTACGCGGGTCAATCCAAAAATTAAACGGCTTTAGTTTTTCATTTTTTTCGTAGTTCATAAAGTTAATTGCGTAATCAATGTAACCGAATTTTTCAAAAAGGAAATCGAAGGCTTGTTCTAAGAGCGTGTCGTAATTCAAAGTTACAATTGAGATGTTCGGGTTAAATTCCGCAATGGATTCCCAGAACAGTCTGTAGTATTTGCTTTTCTTTTCCGTGCGATAATCAACAATAAAATGTAAAAGTTTAATTAAATATTCTTTAATCTTTCGCAATTTCTCGTTTGAATATTTGGCACTAAGGCTTTCGTTTTGAAGAATGAAATAATCCAAAAAACCAAAGACAGCTTCAAGGCGGGGATAATTGTTTGCTTCGTCAAATTCAAAATTTTCATTAACAAATTCAATAACTTCTTTCCCTATTTCCGAGTCAGGAATTTCCTCAACCGAGCCGTTCATTATTAACGGAAGAATATCTCTCTGCAGCGGAACGCCGTCCGGGTGCGAAGTTCCGGCTCCCAGAACGAAAAGCACATCACGCTTGGCAGGGTAAGTTAAAAATATTTCCTTTTGATTATTGCTACTCAAAGCGGCACCGAAAAGAATTTCTTTTTTTGACTTAAATGAAAATACAACAATTAATTTCGAAAATCTATTCTTAATCCATTTTCTTTTTAAATCTCAACGAACTGAGGTAGAGAATTACAATTCCGAAAAGAATCAGGACTACAAATTGAACCCACAAATCCCTCAAACCCAAGCCTTTAAGAATCACACCACGGATGATTGTAATAAAATAGCGAAGCGGAATCAGAAAGGAAATGTACTGAATGGAAACGGGCATATTTTCAATCGGGAAGGCAAAACCAGAAAGGTAAATCATCGGCATCATTACACCGAACATTGCAATCATCATTGCTTGTTGTTGAGTTTTAGTGAAGGTTGAAATAAAAAGTCCCAAACCTAATGTAGAAAGGACGAAAACAAGGGACGAGACGAATAGGAAAATTAAACTCCCTTTAATTAGTATCCCGAAAAATATTTCCATTGAAATAAGGACCAATGAAATAACGAACAAACCGATTATTACAAAGGGAATAAATTTGCCCAAAATCATTTGATAAGGTTTAATAGGCGTTACTATTATCTGTTCCAAAGTGCCGATTTCCTTTTCTTTTACTATTGCCAAAGCCGTGAGCGAGATTGTAAAAATCATCAGCAAGAGGCTCATTATTCCGGGTACCATGAAAACACGTGTTTTTAATTCCGGATTGAACCAAACCCTCGTATCGGTTTTAATTGTTCCTGGCAATTTATTTTTTACCCCCGATTTCTCATTCACTTTTTCGAGAATACTTTGCGCAAAGTTGTTAGAGGCTATTTGTAAATATCCTGCGGATATTGTTGCCGAGTTGCCGTCGGAGGCATCGAACACCGCTTGAATTTTTGCCGTTTCGCCCTTGGTGATTTTAGTCTCAAAGTCATTAGGAATAACCAAACCCAGAATGACTTCACCGCCGTCTATTTTTTCCTGAAGCTCTTTGTAACTGGAAACATTAAAATCAAAATAGAAATAACCCGAAGCTTTAAGTTTCCGAACAAACTCTCTACTTAATTGTGAATTTGATTTGTCAAAAAGAGCCGTATGAATTTTTTCAACGTCCATATTGGCGGCATATCCCAAAAGTAACAGTTCGAGTATCGGGGCTAAAATTATGACTCTAACCATTTTGGGGTCTCGCTTGAGCTGTAAAAATTCTTTTTTTACAAAATGCCAAATAAGTTTCATCTGCTTACTTTCCTTTAAAGTTTTGTCAAGAGATTAAAGAAAAACATTCCTGCATTTCCATTTGAAAAAATTAGCGGACGTTTTTAATATTCTCTAACCTTTAAATCCAAATCAAAATTCTTAATTTATAATTTATAATTTTTAATTCTCAATTGCGGTTTGCCGCATTAAGCTTTTCTCATTTTTTTCCTATTGATTAACGTTGAAATTGTAAAGAAGAAAATCGGGAAAATTGACAAATAAATTAACTGTTCTCCAAAGTAACTTAGTCCTACACCTTTGAGCATAATAGCACGCAGAACTTTAATAAAAAACGTAGCAGGCGTTAAGTTTGTGAAGAACCGTATTGCCACCGGCATACTGTCAATCGGGAAAATAAAACCGGACAAAATAAGCGAGGGCAGTAGTGAAACAAGGGATGAAACCTGAAAAGCAACCTGCTGTGAATCCGCAATTACGGAAATGAAAATCCCCATGCTAATAGATGACACAATAAAAATCAGTACGCTTAAAGTTAACAGCAGCCAACTGCCTGCAACGCCGGTTTCAAAAAACAAATAGCCCGCCGCCAAAACCATACCTGCATTCAGCAATGAAATCAAAATGTAAGGAATCGACTTGCCGGTAATTAGTTCAAAAGAATTTATTGAGGAAA
>WFQV01000190.1 GCA_015486905.1 Melioribacteraceae bacterium
ATTAAGAACAAGTGGGGTAAGTTTTTGCTTTCGGCTTTCATAAGAAATACAAAGCTATCGGAAAAATACCAACTTCTGATATCTAACATTCCTTTATCGGAAGTTATTTTTTGATTGGCTTCACTAAATGCTCTATTTATTTTCAAAGTATCAATAAGATTTTTCATTAATTCTTGTTTTTCTTCAAACTCAGTTACAAGATTCTTTATCCCAAGAATATCTAGAAATGCAATAAAACAGTCATTATATAAATTTTTACTATTCATCGCTATTGTCCTTTTTGTCATCCAACATTTTTACAGCGTGGTCTTGCACCAAAATTTTCATTTGCTCTATGGCAATTTGGTTGAGTTTTTTCAGCCGTTCGCTTTGAGGCAAACCTTCTTTAATAAAAACGGCATTCAGGTTTTCAAGGTTTACCAAACAAACCAACTGACTTACATTGGCATAATCGCGGATATTTCCTTTCTTATCGGAGTTTTCATCCCGCCACTGCTTGGCTGTTTTGCCAAAGAGTGCCATATTCAACACATCGGCTTCATTGGCATAAACCATGCTTATCTGTTTTGGGGTAAGATGTTCGGGTATAAGGTTTTCCTTTACGGCATCGGTATGTATGCGATAGTTAATTTTGGTTAGTTGCCGTTTTACGTTCCAATCAAGTTCTTTTGCTTCAGCTTCTTTTAAGCGTTGAAATTCTTTTATCAGGTACAGTTTAAACTCTACTGATACCCAAGAAGCAAATTCAAAAGCTATATCTATATGGGCATAAGTTCCACCGTACCTGCCTGCTTTTGCAATTAATCCCTTTGCATTTGTTTTTTCTATCCACTGTTTAGATGTCAATACAAAACTATTCAATCCGGCTTTATTTCTAAACCCCTCGAATTCGATGGGATTAAAATCGGGATTATTCAGTTTCTCCCAAATCCCGAGAAATTCAATTGTGTTTCTATTTCTCAACCAGTTTTGAATAATATAGTCTGTTCTTTTTGCATCTTTAAAACGCGCAATGTCGGTTAATGAGATATAATCTTGTTCTATATTTTGAATAACCGTTATTTCGGTTCCTTTAACTTCTATCTTTTTGCTTTTTTTACTCATCTTTCAACTCGATTTTATCAAGATTCCCCAAAATCTTCTTATTTAATTTTGCCTCTTCCTTCAATTGTTCTTCAAACTCGGCTTTTAATTTTTTAAATCTTTCTTCAAAATTAAAATCATCTTCTTCATCAGGCAAGCCCACATAACGGCCGGGAGTCAATACATAATCAAGTTCTTTTACCTCTTCAATCGTTGCGGATTTGCAAAATCCTTTTATGTCTTCGTAATTGCCTTTCGGGTTTTCCCAGTTATGATAAGTTTCGGCAATCTTCTTAATGTCTTCTTCGGTTAAAATCCTTGTCTTCCTGCTGATTAACTTCCCCATATTCCTTGCATCAATAAAGAGAATTTCGCCCTTTCTGTGCGTTTTGTTGCGTTTTAAAAACCACAACGATGCGGGGATCTGCGTGTTTAAAAACAACTTTGACGGTAAATTTACAATGCAATCTACCAAATCGTCCTCAATGATATTTTTCCTTATTTCATATTCACCGTTTGTTTTAGTGGTTAATGCCCCTTTTGCAAGGACAAAACCGGTTTTACCGGAAGGATTCAAATGATATATGAAGTGCTGTATCCACGCATAATTCGCATTATTTTTAGGAGGTACTCCGTATTTCCATCTCCCGTCTTTTCTTAATTGATCCCCTCCCCAGTCTTTATCGTTGAACGGAGGATTTGCAATAACAAAATCCGCTTTCAAATCTTTATGTGCATCATTCAAAAACGAGCCTTCCTTGTTCCATTTTACCAATGAACTGTCAATCCCTCTTATGGCAAGATTCATTTTGCACAATCGCCATGTGGTTTGATTGCTTTCCTGACCGTAAATGGAAATATCATTAATTCTTCCTTGATGCTCTTTAACAAATTTCTCGGATTGAACGAACATTCCACCCGAACCGCAACATGGATCGAAAAC
>WFQV01000191.1 GCA_015486905.1 Melioribacteraceae bacterium
CTTTTTTTCGGGATCCCATTTACTTGTTACTTCATAAAGATAATATTTCCCATTTATTAACCTTAGTTCCGAGCCTTTTCTTTTGTGTTTTGTATCCCATTCCGGATGTTTAGTTGCCATTATCTTCTCCTAATTATTATTACGTATTTACGTAATACTTGAAATACGCAAATTTATTATGATTAGCAAATAATAATGGGCTTTTCTTTTACTCCTATTACGTATCTGGGGAAATGTTAGGGTTCAAACCGTTCCTTCAAGGCATTTTCAATTGCCTTTTTAAATTTGTCTAATTCTACCGGTTTTTCGAAAACGTATTTAACACCCAAATCCAAATAATCTTTCCGTGCTTTCTCGCTAATTTTTCTGGCAAGAACAATAACAGGAGGTTTGGAAGTAATTTCATCGTTGAGAACAATTTGTTTTACAAATTCGAGACCGTTCATTAAAGGCATTTCGTGCTCGGTTATTACCATTGCAGGCGGGGAGGATTTTACGGCTTCAAATGCAACCTTTCCGTTCGGTGCATTCTTAAAAGTGAAATTCGGTAAAATGCTGGACAACAACTTTGTGTAAAGAATTCTGTCGGTTTGAATATCATCAACAACTAAAATCGAAGCTGAAGAGACGGGGATTGTAAAATAGAAACGGCTGCCTTTGCCGTATTTACTTTTAACCCAAATTTCGCCGTTGTGTTTTTTCACAATATCGTGAACGAGTGAAAGTCCTAAGCCGCTGCCTTTCTCACCGGCGGTGCCTTCCAAAGTGAATTTGCTGTCCACCTTGAACAGTTTGTCCATATCTTCGGGTTTTATTCCCGTACCGGAATCCGCCACACAAAACTCAATAACGTTCTTATCATCAACAGGTCGTGCGGAGACTTCAATACTGCCGCCCGGTTTGGTAAATTTAATTGCGTTGGAAATCAGATTGTTAAACACTTGAAGAAGTAAATTCTCATCGGCGTGAACATAGGCTTCCATATCTACGTTGGAAACAAGGTTAATGCTTTTCTGCATTGCCGTTCCGTTAAGCATTCCGATTGAATTATTAATTAAAACCTTTGCATTTATTCTCTTCGGCTCAAATTTAATTCTTCCGGTTTGCAGCCGTGTCCAATCTAACAACGAGTTAACCAAAGAAAGCATATTTTTAGCCGACTCTTGAATAAACGAAACATATTCAACTCTTTTCTCTTCCGGCATCTCACGGTTGTTAAGCAACAAATCGGTGTAGCCGAGGATTGAGCTAAAGGGCGTTCTTAAATCGTGAGAAATTATTGAAAGGAATCTGTCCTTTGTTTCGTTCAATGCGCGTAACTCTTCAGCCGAGCGTTTAAGTTCCTCTTCGGCTTTACGGCTAAGTGTTACATCGCTAACGAGGCCCACAATCTCAAGAATTTTGCCTTTGCTGTCTCTAATAATCGAGAGTTTGTTTTTAAGCCAAAGGATGTTGCCGAATTTGTTAACGGCACGATATTCAATTTCCGCGTTAGCAATCTCCTTGTTGCCGTAAATACTTTTCAATTCCGCAAGGACTTTTTCCCTGTCCGCCGGGTGAATTATTTTACGCCAGAGATAACGGTTGGAAACAAATTCTTCCCCCGAATAGCCTAATATTTTCTCTACTGCGTTTGTGTAAAAAACTTGCCGAAGTTTACCGTCGATTCTTTCTGCGCGCCAGAGAAAATCGTTAATGTTACTAACGATGTGGCGGTACTGCTTTTCGGACTGCTCTAACTTTTCGCGCGCCAATTTCTTTTCTGTCACGTCACGAATAATGGAAACAATAAAAACATCCTCTCCTACGGCAAACGAAGAGAGTGAATTTTCAATGTAAATTATTTTGTCCCGCTTCGTTAATCCTTTGTATTCAAACCTTTGACTCTGTGATTGGTCCTTTTCGCTTTTTTGAATTGCTTTGGCAACAATACTTATTTCACTCGGGTCACAGAAGTCAAGCGGGTCGCTGCCAATTACCTCACCGATATTCTTACGGTCGAACATATTTGCAAAAGCATCGTTTGCCAAAATTATTTTTCTGTTTTTAATCACGGAAATGCCGTCGATGGAAGCTTCAAAAACCGTACGGATTAACTGAATGTCCCGTTCCGACTCCTTCCGTGCAGTGATATCAACTAAGATTACATTGTAATAAGTAAGTTCGTTATTAAAATCGAAGATGGGATCAATCTTAGCCAGTACGTAAAATTCATTTCCCGTTTTACTTACAAAAGGGATTTCCACAGAAGTTGATTTTTTTGCCAGCAATTTCGAAAGTTCGCTTTTCCGTTTCCTTTTTTCATTCGTGGGTACAAAGTCAAAAAGATTTTGCCCTAAAATCTCTTCCTCGTTTATTTCCAATGCGTTCCTTAAAGCAGAGTTGGCAAATGTAATTTTCCCTTCGGTGTCGAGGATACAAATATATTCGTTACTATGGGTCACAATGTTGCGGTAGAGAGCCTCCGAACTGCGAAGCTCCTTTTCCACTTCCGCCTGCTTGCCGATTAAAGTAATAAGCACTGCTATTTCTTCTTTTCCGTCATATTTTAAAAGTCCCATTTTAAGTTGAACGGGCTCGCTTTTCTCCTCTTTTAGAATAGTAAATTCACTCTCCCACGTGCCGGTTTTTAAAATCTGCATTTTGGCGTTCTCAAAAAGATTCTCATCAAATTGCGGAATTGCTTTTGAGATGAACTTGTCAAATACTTGGCTTTTTCTAAGTCCTATTATTTTTTCGGCGCCCGGATTCCAGAATTTAATTTTACCTTGAAAATCCGTAACGAAAAGTCCGTCTATTAGAGTTTCGGATACCTGTTGAAATCTCGTTAACTCCTCAAGTTCTTTATGTAACGCTCTTTCTTCACTTTCCTTTTCCGAGACGTCCGAAATAAATGCCAAATATTCTTTCCGCCCCTCCCGCACAAACGGAAGGAGAATGACTTCAACGGTAATTTCATCCCCGCCTGTTTTAAGAGACAATTGTTCTACTTTTGCGCTCTTGGAGTTTTCAATACTCAAAAAGAGATTGTTTAATTGCTCTCTTACGCTTTTACCCAAAACGTCGGAAAAATTCACCGCCGAACTTTTGATGAAATGATTTTCGCCTTTCTTTTTAACCAACGAGGATATTTTGCCTTTTTCATTTAAATAAACTGCGGCATCAAACTTTCCGGTAAAAGGCATTAAGAGTTCTTCGAAATTAACTTTCGGCGGTACGGATGCGGCACTTAAACGCAAATCTTCTAAAATAATCAGCCCGCCGTCAAATTTTTCTTCTTTAAAAATAGGAACGGTTTTTAGCACAATCGAGAATCTGCCGTTCTTTGTCTCCCAACTTTTCAATTCCTTTTCAATAGGGATTTCATTAATATGTTGTAAATCCGCAGCGAGATTAAATTCTTTAACAAAATTCAGCTCAAACAATGATTTGCCGGAAATATCGCTTTCCTTCTCAGTTATAATTACAGGAATTTTAAAGAAATTTTCGTTCGTACTCATTACTTTAAATTCTGCATTAAAAATTAACAATCCCAGGGGGAGAGAATTAAAAATCTCATTCCGAAGTTCTAAAGAATCTTTTTTAATTTTTTCCTCACTCACATTCATTTTATTCCCGTTATCTTAAAGGCAATTTTATTTTCCAACGGCAATTAAGATAAATAATTTAATCTCTAAATTCCAATTTAAAAACTTAATGCAGCAAATATCAAGCCACAACCGGTTGTTATTTCTCTTTACCTTTATTAATAAACTTTAATTCATTTCTAACATAAAAAATTCCACAAATATAACTTCTCACTTGCTCCCGATTACAATGCTTTTTTGAGATCCGCCAACTTTTGTGAAAGGGAAACTATGAATCATTTTAAAAATAAATTCTATTCTGAGACAATTTGTTTAAGGTAACAAAACTTTTAAAAACACTTTTTTTGAGCTAAATCACAATTTCTCAAGGTTGGCATTACATTTGACTCCGCACAGAAGTAAGATAAGTGTGTTTTGAATAAACCAATTGGAGGTAAATGTGAGAAAATTGAAACTCACTAATTTAATCGAGTTAATAATTTTAACTCTTTTTTTTCTGAGCAGCGGTACAAATGCTCAAGCTAAAATTGCAAAAGGGGTGGGTTACTTTAATAAAGCATTTCCTTCTGCAACAAACAGTGTGGTAAATCCCGTAATGGGAAATTCTACGGCGCAAATATCCGGATTGGATACTTACACGGATATTCATCTTACCAATCCTTACGACGCAAGTACAATGCACGTTTACTCAGGAACTTTTAAAGGTACGGTTGACGGGCAAGCTACAAAATTTTACTGCATTGATTTGCAGCACCATCTCGTTTACAATGAAGATTACGAAAATAATGGTAACACATCATCAGAAATAACTTACATTTTAAACAATTATTTCCCTTACGCTTCAAGGAGCGATGAGCTGCCGAGTGCAGGAGACGAAGCGGCCGCAATTCAAGCGGCTATTTGGCACTTTTCGGACGGCGTTGATGTTTCTACAATTGACAAGTCAAATATTAAACAAAGAGCACAAGATATTATTAATGACGCTATCAATAACAGTGGCAATACTCAAGTACCCTCCACATTGGTTATTACACCTTCGTCACAAAACTTATTGAACGGAACAAACGCCCATTTCTTGGTAACGGTTACCGACATTAATGGAAACGGGGTGCCGAACGTTAACGTAACTCTTTCAACTACGGACGGAACATTAAGCAATGCAACGGTAACAACGGATGCTAACGGCGAAGCAGCATTTTCACTTGCGCAGAACGGTGCAGGCAGCGCTACCGTTACCGCAACCGCTACCGCTACAATCCCATACGGCACGGTGTATTCTCACAAAGCTAACCCGAACGGGAAACAAAAATTAGTTTTAGCAACACCAATTCAATCTACGGCAACCGCTCAAGCGGATGTTAATTGGTACCAGGGCACAAGCCAAGAACTGTGCGCCGTTGATAATCACGGTACCAAACAAACATTAGGAACCCTTTACACGTTTACTCTCCCTAATGGTGACGTTAAAGCGATATTTGAATTGTCACGCGATTTTAACGACAACACTTACCAACCGAATCACAATACAACACCCACTTACACCGTAGGTTGGCCCGGGAATAATCATAAATTCGACCACCTTTTAAAAAGCGACAAAACGGAATTTAAAGTTTACGATGGTCAGAACAATGAAATTTTACACTTCGATTTGGATTATTTAGATGATCACCAGAACAGTTATGCTAGTGGTTACGGTCCCAGAATTGAGAACCTTTACAGCGGAAATCAAAATGATTTGGTTGAAATAAATACTTCATTAAGTGAGAATTTCAACGATTACAATTACGTTTTGACTCAGCATTCCCCATTAACAGATGCTAATTACACACCTAATCCCAGTTACCCGAATTGGGAATATTCCGTTATTTACGAGTTCACGGTTTCCGCATCCGCTTTCGGAAACAACGGTTTCGGCAAAGTTGAAGTTGCTTCAATGCACAACTCACCAAGCAAGTTGGATTTTGACAACAAAGTAATTCCTTCACCATGTAATCAAACAACAAGTTACAAACTCGGGGATTACATCTGGCGCGATTCCAATGTTAATGGAATTCAAGATGCCTCCGAGAACGGAATTCAAGGTGTTGTTGTAAATCTTTACGACGCAAGCGATAACTTCCTTGCAACAACGACAACCGACCAAAACGGTCTTTACGAGTTTGATAATTTAAGTAATGGTACTTACAAAGTTAAATTAGATGATGCGAATTTCCAGAACGGCGGAGTGCTTTATTCCACCGCTTCTACCAAATGGTACACTACTCTCGTTGACCAAGGCAGTAACGATGCAAAAGACAACGATGCCGGAAGCAGTCACGAAGTTACGGTTACAATTAACAACAGCAACGACTTGACAATTGATTTCGGATTCTTTAAAACCTGCATCAGCCTTGAAAAAACAGGTCCTACGTCAGTTAACGCAGGCGACGTAATCACTTACCACTTTAAAGTTAAAAACTGCGGCGACCTCGTTCTTCACGGCGGCGCTCACGTTTTCGATGCTTTAATTAACCCTAACGGAAATCACGAAATTTGGAACGGCGTATTACAGCCGGGCGATGTGGCTAATTTCGATAAGACATACACAACAACGTTAAACGACTGTGGAAATTTAGTTAACAATGCAAGCGCAGTAGGGCATCCTAAAATGCCGGACGGCACCTACAAACCTAATGTAACCGATACGGATAGCTGGACTGTTAACGTTGTTTGCCAGCAAACAGGCTCGATAGGCGATAGAATATGGTACGACACAAATGAGAACGGAATACAAGATAACGGTGAAACAGGCGTAGCTAACGTTGACGTTAAAATGTTTGACTGCAGTGACAATTTAATTGACGCAACCCAAACCGATAATAACGGTAATTATTTATTCTCAAACGTTGCGCCGGGTAATTACAAAGTTGAATTCGTTCTGCCGAGCGGATATGTATTTACTACAAAAGATGCTGGTAATGACGACGCCGTTGATTCGGACGTAAACAGCAACGGTCTTACGGACTGCTTCGCTTTGGCTGCAGGACAAAACGATTTAACCCGTGATGCGGGAATTCACGTTCCCCTCTCTGCGGATTTAAGCCTCACAAAGACTGTCGATAATTCAAATCCGAACGATGGTGACGTAATTAACTTTACAATTACGGTAACAAACAGCGGACCTCATTCGGCAACCGGAGTTGAAGTAA